>CAYJJP010000155.1:0-5587 GCA_964370525.1 uncultured Desulfovibrionaceae bacterium
TTAAATCTTAAAAAACCTCTTGCGTTGCGGTATTGTACTGCAATGCAAGAGGTTTTTTTGTGCCTAGTTATCTTGATAAAATAGAGGATTTTATAGATAAAAAATTGCCAAGCTGCAGAGTGAATCCGCAGCTTGGCAGTTAAAAGAATGTTAATTACATATTAAACTTTTTTTCAACAACGGTGAGAGCTTTGCTGATGCCGGATACGATTTCATCGATATCGCTCTTGGTGGCAATGAGAGCTGGGCAAAGGGTCAAGGTGTTGTTATATTCACGGAAAGAGCGAGTGGTTTTACCAATGAGCACGCCACCTTCCATTTTGGCAGCGCCGACAACTTGTGTTGCGAAGGCATCGCTAACAGGTTCTTTGGTTGTGCGGTCTTTAACAAGTTCTACGCCGGCAAAGAGTCCTTTACCACGCACATCACCAATGGAAGGATGTTTATCCATAAGCTTTGTGAGTTCGGCTAAGAGGTAGTCACCCATAGCAGCTGCGTTTTCCATGAGCTTTTCACGCTCAATAATTTCCATGTTCACAAGACCGGCGGTTGGGCCGGCTGTGCATCCACCAAAGGTGCTGATATCACGGAAGAAAGCGTCAGGGTCAGTTGGGTCGTTGATGAAGTCTTGGAACACTTCTTCGGTTGTTACGGTGCAGGAAATGGCAGCATAACCGCTGGCAACGCCCTTAGCCATGGTTACCATGTCAGGCTTAATGCCAAAGTGTTGATAGCCAAACCATTGACCTGTACGTCCAAGGCCACAAACAACTTCGTCAACAATCAATAAGAGGTTGTATTTTTTGCAAAGCTCTTGAATGGTTTCATAGTATCCGGCAGGTGGGATAAGAATGCCGCCACCGGCAGTCATTGGCTCAACGATAACAGCGCCAAGCTCATCAGCGCCCACAGAAAGAATTACTTCTTCCATTTGCATGGCGAGCTTCACGCCAAGGTCGTCGCACTGACCGAATTTGGAGCGATATGGATCGCAATCAGGGAATTCATAGAAGCCCGGGCAGAAAGGACCGTATTGGTTACGACGCTCAAATTGGCCGCCGGCGCTAAGGGTAGCAATGGTTGTGCCATGGTAGTCACGAGCACGATAGAGAATGCCGGTTTTTTTGCCGCCATGTTTCAAGTGTCCGATTTGACGTACAATTTTGAAAGCTTTTTCGTTGGCTTCAGAACCGGAGTTAGAAAGATACACACGGCTAAGGCCGGGCATTTTGCTTAAAAGTTTTTCAGAAAACTTAATGGTAGGGATGTTGCCGATACCATTGGCAAAATAACACATATCCATAAGTTGTTTGCTTACTGCATCAACAATTTCTTGACGTCCGTAGCCTACGTTAACAGTCCATACACCACCGGATACTGAGTCAAGAAAGGTCTTGCCATGAATATCGGTGACACGCATACCTTCACCTTTTACATATATAGGTGGATCAGCGTTTTCATATACTTTGTGTTGGGTAAGGTGGTGCCAAACATGTTTTTTATCAAGTGCTATTAACTCAGCCTTGGTTTTGTCGTCAAATTGTTCCATTGTCATCCTCCGGTCTTGTAAAAAATGTTTATATAACCACAAGCTATATGGTTTTTGCCTTTAATAATAACTAAATGCTAAATAAAGGGCTTCCGTAGTAATAGTATCGGCTGTTAAGATTTAATGCTTTCTTCTTCCAGTCTTGTTATATTTATAGCAAGCTGTGTACCAAAAAAGTTGCGTATACTATAATTTGCTAAAAAAACTTTATTTGCTTAAAATGACTAACTAAATATCTGTTGCTATGCTCAGCAAAAAACTCTTGTTTAATTTATTTGAAGAGATTTAATGCAAAAGTGAATTACTGCTTCAATAATATTAGATTTTTGGAGTCTAGTCTTGCATTGCCAATGCAATTTTGCATTACTGTTCTAACCACATTCATTTTATCTGCGTAAAATTATTTTCCACTTTTACGATTGTTGACATGTTCGGTAAGATCCGAATCTCCCAATATGAGAAATGATCGTTGATCTGACGGAAAATGACGCAAGTCTTTCCAGTGAGTTACATAAAAAATAACGCCAAGTACAGTCCATATTAAAAGCGCATAAGCTGACTCTTTGCCAATGACTGCGGGTGAGAAAGGAAGCGTTAAAAGTCCTAAGCAAATAATGGAAGAAATACACCCCAGTATGGAGCACCACTTCATGGCTGCACTCTCACTGGGGTCTCGAGATAAGATTTTATAGGCGGCGGCCGAAGCAAAGAGGTAGGCTATAATGGTACCGATTGCGGACATGCTCACTACCCAATCTAACACTTCTCGCCCAAAAAAAGGAGCTATGAGAACAAAGGCTAAGGTGAAAACAAGAGCGTTTTTTGGAGTGTTGTGTTTTTCATCAATTTTAGAAAACCAATTGGGTAAAATTTTTGCTCGTCCCATACTAAATAAAAGTCGAGAGCTTGCCACATAAAATCCATTAATACCGGTGAGGATACCTGCAACAACGGCCATGGCCAGAAAGAGTGTGCCATATGAACCAAGAGCAAGATCTGCTACATAGCCGGTATGCCAAGGAGTATCTAGTATTATGAGCTCAGGGTACGGAATAACAATGGCCACAGCAAGGGTTACAAATGCATATACTATAATACCGCATGTAATGGCTAAAAGCATAAGATTGATAGCTTTTTTTGCTGAAAAGTTGAATTCTTCCGCCGCTTGCGGGATGGTGTCAAAGCCCACATATAACCAAGGTGCAACTGCAATTACTGCGGCTATGCTGGCAAATGCAGAACGGTTTTCAGCGAAAAGCGGATTTAAGTTTGTAAGTGTTGCTGTGGGAGATAGGAAGGTGCCAAGGATAAGCGCGAACACGCCAATACCTAATATAACTGCTAGTGATACTTGAATTTTACTTATGATATCAGCACCAATTATATTGAGTAAGCCAAAAACAATGAGTACAGATTCTAAAAACAGCAATTCACCAAGATATACATCCCAGCCGGCTATCACATAAAGATGCCCGAAGTTAAGAATATCCGGCATGAGAAAACGAGTTAAAAGCACTAAGGCTGTAGCATTCAAAGCTATAATGGAAAGATAGCCAAGCACCATGGCCCAGCCACAAATGAAGGACGCCGTAGTGCCAAATGAAGCATACGCATAGGCAAAAGCTCCGCCCGCTACAGGATATTTTCCAACAATTTTACCGTAGCTTACGGCAACAAACATAAGTAAAATGCCCCCAAGGGCAAAACCAATACAAGCAGCCAAGGGGCCTGATTGTGGTAAAAATCGCAAGCTCGGCATAACAAAAGCTCCCCAGCCGATAATGGATCCAAAGGCAAGGGACCATGTGGCAAGGGGAGACATTGTTTTATTTAAATGCGCTCTTTTTTCAGTGTTCTCAGTCGTTTTTGTACTCATAGGCAAGTTCCTTTTTTTTCTTCTTGCTTCAAGAAGATTATTTTTGGGAAAAAAGCAAAACTCATGCCAAAAAAACGTTTATTAACTATATTTTTTGTAAGATTGTCTGTTTTTGAACAATTTTATTTTATCAATAATTATTCAAAAGTTCATATGAATACCATTGAGCAAGATTAGCTCAAAAAATGTATTTTTCTGAGTCAAAACGATTCATTTTTGGTTTGCATAAAATGTAAATTCCTTGTGAGTCATGTGTGCCGTGTTTTTTTTGTAATGCAAAAATGAATTGTACCGATGAAATTATTGTGCATGTCTACAGAAATGTAGGTATGCTGTTCGAAAATGCACAATCTGATTGCCTTTGGCTGTTTCATGTCAGTAACATGCTGTATTTCAATGGCATTATGAGTTGTATAAAGAAATGCAAATAAAGATACTTGACTTTTACGGAAAATATAACAATCTATTTACTGTAGTTTAGATTGCTAAATTTAAAAACATTTTAATCGGTATTTTTTTACCGCAAACTTTAGAGGGTTTCTGTATGAGTGATCGCGCTGAAAGAAAAAAAGCAGTAATAGCAGCCTTAAACTCGGCACGCGCCATGGAGTTGCAAGCAATACATCAATATATGAATCAACATTTCAAGCTTGATGACCAAGACTATGGTGAGCTTGCAGCTAAGATGAAACTGATAGCCATTGATGAGATGCGCCATGCCGAAGCCTTTGCCGAAAGGATTATGGAGCTTGGCGGAGAACCGACAGCACAGCCCGCCGGTGATATAGTTAAAGGACAAAGTATTAAGGAAATTTACGAATTTAATGTGGAAGAAGAAGAAACGGCTGTGGAAAAATACAACGGCTTTATTGCATTGTGTAAAGAAAACATGGATATTTTAAGTGCAAAGCTTTTTGAGCGTATTGTGGAAGAAGAGCAAATGCATCTTACATACTTTGAAAATATAGGCAGTCATATTGAAACCTTAAAAGATACATTCTTGTCAAAAATGGCAGGAACTTCTGCAAGCACCGGCCCATCCAAGGGCTTTGTGCTCAACGCCAATGCCGGCGGAAACGGTTAGTTGAAACAGCCTTGATTTAAGCGTTAAGTTGCGAGGGTTAGGGTTGTTATTTGTGGTTGCGGTGAAAAAAATGCTTAAAACGATGATTTTCCGCAACCACAAATAATATAGTCAAAAGACGAAATGGTTATTGTTTGGTAAATTGCTCAATTCGGTCAAGGCATTCTTCTTTTCCAAGGACTGCCATAACGTCAGGAAGATGTGGGCCGCCCATGGAACCGAGCAGAGCCACGCGCAAAGGCGGGCCAACTTCTTTAAATTTAAGACCTTGCGATTCTACGAAATCGTGTAAGGTTTTTTCTATTTCTTCGCTATTAAAGTCCGCAAGGTCTTGTAATCGCTCTCCAAATTTAAGCAGGAGTTCTGAGGTTTGCGTTTTATGTGTCTTTGCTAGGTCTTTTTCATTATAGGTAAGGTCTTGCGTCGATACAAGTAGGGGCTGCATAGCCTCAGCAAGTTCCAGCAAGGTGGAGGCACGTTCTTGATAGAGCACGGCGACTTTGCCTATCTTGTCTTCGCTGGCAAGGGAGAATCCGAGTTTGCGTACAAAGGGGAGGACTTGACTTTTCAATTCCTTGGGCGAAAGCTCTCGCAAATAATGAGCATTAAGCCATTGTAATTTATTGGGGTCAAAGGCAGAAGGTGCCACATTAAGGTTGGTACCGTCAAAAAGCTTGATGAGTTCATCTTGTGAAAATATTTCTTGATCGCCATGTGACCAGCCAAGACGCACTAAATAATTTATCAAAGCCTGAGGCAAAAGTCCGTCTTGTTCATATTCTATGGTAGCGCGTGCGCCATGACGCTTGGAGAGTTTTTGCTTGTCTGCGCCTAAAATCATGGGAACGTGTCCAAAGCGAGGCAGGGGAAAATCTAGGGCTTGGTAGATTGATATTTGACGAAAGGTGTTGGCAACATGGTCATCGCCGCGCATGACGTGCGTAATGCCCATGTCGTGGTCGTCAATGACTACTGCCAAATTGTATGTTGGCATACCGTCCGCACGCTGGATGACCATATCGTCAAGTTCGCTGACATCTACGGTCATGAGTCCTTTAACCATGTCGTCAAAGGAAAC
>CAYJJP010000156.1:0-5566 GCA_964370525.1 uncultured Desulfovibrionaceae bacterium
GAGTGTGGTATTCATAATTATACTTTTCCACAAGGGAAGTTAAATGGGCAATGCGGGCTTTAGCTTCTAATGGTACGTGAGACATAATAAATGTTTTCTCATTTTATATTTTTTGTTTTGTGGCTACTGCCTTTAATCAGCTTTTTTGCAGGGGAAGGGTAAACTTTTGCTAGCACCAAAAAGTTTTCCCCTCCCCTTTCAAAACGCGCTCATTGCTCATCCCTATCGGGATGAGCTAGCAAAAATAAAAAACAATGTTGGTTTAATTTATAAACGCATATAACTTTTTATTTAATCAGCGTTTCCTTAGCTTTTTCCTAACGTATTCGTATTTCTATGCTCACCTTCAATTGCATTTCAAGTTCAGAAATCCGTTGCCGTTTATTATTGAGTAAGTACAGGGCTAAGTCAGCATATTGTGTTTCATAAATATATTTATTTCCTTGTGCGCTGCGTCCTTTGCGTTCTATTTCGCAAAGAGCTTGAAGGGCTTGCCATTCTAAATTACGGCGAATGCCTGTGCCTCGACAATGCGGGCATGCCTCCATTGTATTGGCAAGGGCAGAAGATCCGGTACGTTGGCGCACAATTTCAAGCAAGCCAAACGACGACATGCGCGCCACATCGTGCCGAGCCCGATCGTTTTTCATGGCATTTTTTAAGGTTTTTTCCACTTCACGCACATTGGCGCGCTCGCGCATTTCAATAAAATCAATGACTACTTGACCGCCAATATCGCGTAATTTCAAATGTCGTGCTATGGTTTCGGCAGCTTCAAGGTTTGTTTTAAGCGCCATAGCTTCAAAATTACCTTTGCCGGAGATTTTGCCGGAGTTTATGTCAATGGCCATAAGGGCTTCGGTTTGGTCAAAGACAAGTCGTCCGCCCGAAGGAAGATGTACTTCGCGCGCATAAATTTGCTCCAATTGGCGCTGCATATTGAAGCGTTCCCAAAGAGTTTGACGTACATCGGCATGAATACGAATAAGTTCCTTTTTTTTCGGAAAAAGTAAGGACACTGTTTCGCGTAAATTTTCCGCCATTTCAGTGCTATCCACCCAAACTTCCGACACATCATCCGTCAAATAATCGCGGATGGCTCGTTGAGAAAGATTGGTTTCCATGTGCAATAAGGCCGGTGCCGATTCACTGACACCGCGCTTGCGGATTTCCTTCCAAACTCGTTTAAGATATTGCAAATCACTTTTAAGCGTTGTTTTTGAGGTGCCGGCACTCACCGTACGCACAATGACTCCAAGCCCTTTACCAGGGTCTATGCCGGTCATCATATCGCGCAAGCGAGAGCGTTCTTCATCATTGTCCACTTTGCGGGATACGCCAATTTGCTCTTGTCCCGGCGTTAAAACCAAAAATCGTCCGGCGAGCGAAAGCCATGTCGTAAGGAAAGCCCCTTTATTTCCGGTGGGTTCTTTTACTACCTGAACAAGAATTTCCTGCCCCGGTTTTATGATTTTTTGTATAGGTGGAAATTTTTTCCCGCGTACGGTTTCGTGATGTGATTGATAATATTCAGGATGTATTTCATCTATTTGCAAAAAGCCATTTTTATGGTTGCCATAGTTAATGAAGGCAGCTTGCAAATTTGTATCAATATTATTGACAACACCTTTGTAAATATTTCCTTTGCTCTTTACCTGATGGAGCATTTCTAAGTAATACTCGTGGATTATGCCATGTTCCACAAGCGCAACTTCCACTTGCTCTCCTTGTACCATACTAATAAGCATTTTGCGCTGTGCATTTTCTTGGCTTTTTTTATTAGTAGCCGCATGGGCAATGCCCGGCTTGTCGGTGCTTAAAGAAGAGCCAATGTTTTTCTTTGGCAATGGAGCATCAGGAATTTCATCTTCCAGCTCAGCGGGAAATTGTGCGAGTTCAGCGCGTTTTTTACCACGCTTGCCACGGCCGCCACGTCGACCACGTTTGGGGCTAAGGGCAGTTTCTTCCCCATTATCTGTATTGTCATCAGGGCTGTTGTCGGCATTATTGTCGGGGCTGGTATTCATTGGTGTGACCGCATCTTGTGTTGAACCATCGGTCGCTATATTGTCAAGCGCTATGTCATTAACCGGTGCGCTTACCAATGCGATGTCGGTCACTGCATTGTTGTCCGTATCCGCTTGCACGCCCATTGGCTCTGCTACGCTGTCTGCGTTGTCCATTTGACTTTGCTCAGCCGACATGTCAACTGCTTCTACCGCCGCTTCAATTGAAATATCAGTCGGCATATCAACTACATTTATTTCTGGAGCTCCCCTCGGCTCATCTGTGCCTATTTCAGCTAAAACCTCGTTAATATCCTTTATAGCTGAAAACATAAGAGGAGCTTGCTCATTATTTTTAGGTTTCAAAGCACGTCGTGTTGCACGAGTTTTTCTTTTCTCCACGTTAAGGGCAGGCATATGGTTTGCGTCATTAGCTGTAGAAATATCGCTGTGTTGTGCGTGAAGTGTTTCTGCTTCCTGTTTGGCGCTTTTACGAGGTCGTCCACGTTTGCGTGTCGGTGAGGGTGCAATTTTTTCCTCGGCGCTATTATTGTCAGTACCTTGCTCTGCAGTTATTCCGATATCTTCTGTAGATATATCGCCAGCTATTGCTTTTTTTCTGCGTTCCGTTTGTTTTTTATTTCGCATAGATGTTGAAATATGTTGGCCTTCTTCGCTTGAGAGAGCAATGGGAGCATCTTCATGAAAAGAAGAATTGCTCTCAGCTTTTACAGCTGAGCTTTTCTTGCGGGAAACATGTTTTCTTGCAGATGTTTTTCCTGTAGATTTGGGAGTTTCTATTGTGTTTTCTGCAAGATTGGCCTTCTGTTTAGCCGTGCGTTTGGTTCTTTTAGAGGGGCTGGCTTTTTTTGTAGCGAGCTCTTGTTCATTTGCATCATTATCAATTGCATGTTCAGCAGTCATATATATCCTTTAGGATGAAATTTGTCAGCATTTAACCACAGTGCTGAAAGTGGGCTTGCTTTTTTCAATATAATTTCTTTCTATGGAGTGTAAGCATCTCTTCAAAAATATTCGATAAATAAAAAACTTATATTCACTGATTTTTTAGGACAACGGTTATTTTTTTATTGTCGATGAAGTATGCTCTTTCGCTTAAACAACGTTCCCGTTGAACGCTTTTAAGTTTATACGCAAGCAATGAGGTATGCTAAGGAATTTTTAGAAAAACGCAAGCTATTATCTTAAATACAAAGTAATATTTGTAACTATCTAAAATAAAAAAATAATAAATCAGTATATCCTTAAAGCAAAACAAGAATTGCCAAGGCTTGTCATCATCGCTAGGAAAAGACTGCCTTTTTACTGGCAAAAATATGCTTAAATGACACTACATTTTTTTCCTATCTTGCGAACTAATTTTGTAATCTATTGTAATTTTGAATTAAAAATATTTTGGCACGTCACTTGCTATAGGAAAAGTACAGCAAAAACACCCTCAAGGAGGTATATTATGTCTTTGGTCGTTAACAACAATTTAATGTCAGCTAATGTCGCAAGAAACTTAAATATCCATTATGGAAATCTTGCCCAATCCACACAAAGGCTTTCGTCCGGTCTTCGTATTAACTCTGCAGCAGATGATGCAGCTGGTCTTGCAATCCGCGAATTGCAACGTGCAGACATTGCCAGCCTTAACCAAGGCGCACGCAATGCCAACGATGCCATCTCCATGATTCAAACAGCAGACGGTGCTCTACAAACCATCGACGAACAACTCATCCGCATGAAAGAGCTTGCAACGCAAGCTGCAACGGGTACTTATGATTCTACCCAGCGTTTGATGATTGAATCAGAATATCAATCGCTGGCTTCAGAAATCACCCGTATCGCCAATGCGACGGACTTTAACGGAATTAAACTGATTGATGGTTCACTTTCAGGAGATCACGACGGTAATAACCTTAAATCCACAGGCGCGCTTAAGGTTCACTTTGGTACCGCCAACGATAGTGCAGAAGATTATTATTACATAAGAATTGGTGACTCCACCGCTTCAGCCCTTGGTATTGGTAATCAGAGTGTTGGTGACGCAGGTCATGCCATCTCCACACAATCTCAAGCACAAGCAGCCTTGGTCGCTCTTACCGAAGCCATTGTTTCTAAAGATAAAATCCGTGCTCACCTTGGTGCCATTCAAAACCGTTTGGAAGCAACCATTAGCAACTTGAACATTCAGGCGGAAAATATGCAAGCCGCCGAATCACGAATTTCAGATGTGGATGTTGCCACAGAAATGACAGAATTTGTGCGCAATCAAATCCTCACTCAAAGCGCGGTAGCTATGCTATCGCAAGCTAACTCACTGCCGAAGATGGCCCAACAACTCATAGGTGGTTAATAGGTCGTCTGTTATATAGGCTGTGGCAGACCAAAGACGGGAGGCCTGGAGTATGACGGACTCCAGGCCGGTCTGAAAAAGGTCTAGGTCACAAGGTTCACAGCCCTTGGCAGTGGGGTATTGTAAGCAAGAGGAAAATGGCAAGGAAGGTGACAGAGCCAATGTAATTTGGCTTGTCACACTGCCAATAAATAGAGCAGTTCCGTTTGACATGAGTAATGTCAAGCTCTTAAGGGCACGTCTTGTTTCGGCGTTAAACGTGCAAATAAATTGCACTTACGCCTCAACGGCGGTGACTGCTTTCACAGTCGCCATGGCAATCCCAAGAGGAATTGCTATAACAGCAAAGTTGTTTTGCTAACATTGCACTCTCGGTATGTCGTCCATAGGCTGAGTGTGTAAAGAAAGATCACCTTTATGCCACAATATGCATGGTTTACCATGTGTTTAAATAAGACTCGGCATAAAGGTTCGGCTGCAAGGAAGAGGTTTTATGAACACTCAAGCAGTGCAAGGCGCGCAGCTTCTTGTTCGGCTCTTTTGAGGCTTTGTCCTGATGCCGTGAAAATGAGCCCGTTGGGTAAGGCAAGGCGCACTTCGTAAACTTTTGCGTGTTCCGGGCCTGAGCTTTTTTCAAGTACATAGATAGGGCGGTCTTTGTGCAAGCGTAGCATGGTTTCTTGAAGTTGTGTTTTGTAATCTTTGCGTAGGTGTTGTTCGACGTGGCTTGGCCAATGTGCGGAAAATATGTGCGTAACGACAGCAAAACTCGCCTCAAAACCGCCGTCTTGAAAAACGGCTCCAAGCACGGCTTCAAAGGCATCGCTGAGTACAGTGTCTCTTTGTCGTCCGCCTTGGTTTTCTTCACCGCGTCCAAGATAGATGTAGGTGTCGATATTAAGCTCTCTTGCAATATTGGCAAGACTGCTGGCAGAAACTAATGTAGAGCGCATGCGCGTAAGGTCTCCTTCGCGTACATGGGAAAAACGAGTGAACAGCACCCAAGAAACGCATAGTTCAAGCACAGCATCGCCCAAAAATTCTTGGCGTTCGTTGTGATCTGTGTTTTTTTTGCTTTCGTTGGCCCATGAACTATGGGTAAGGGCAACTTGTAAATATTCTATGTTTTTGAATGTATATCCCAGTTTTTCTTGCAACTCACAACAGTTTTTTCTACATCGCTCCATAAAAACTCCTT
>CAYJJP010000157.1:0-5524 GCA_964370525.1 uncultured Desulfovibrionaceae bacterium
TTCGGTGACCGGCAAATTCCTCATGGAAGAACGAACTGTTAGAAGAAAAAGAAAATGTGACTATCGCCTTTAATCAGCTTTTTTGCAAGGGAGGGGAAAACTTTTGCTAGCGCCAAAAAGTTTTCCCCTCCCCTGCACCCCTCCCCTTTCAAAACGCGCCAATTGCTCACCCCTGACGGGATGAGCTAGCAAAAATTAAGAATATGGTAAGAATGTGAAAAATAATATTACTTTTGTTGTTGTTGAGTTAATGCAGAAAACACGAAAAGAAAAATTCAATAGGGTGGTTATATGTTATTAAGAGAACTCCCAAGTGCCATAGTAGCCATACCTGTTTATAATGATACGCAATATTTAAGCCCTGCACTGGATTCGGTATTGGCGCAAAGCTTCACAAATTTTCAACTGCTGGTGGTAGATGACGGTAGTAAACAAGAAACAAAAGATATTCTGCAAACCTACGCTCAACGTGGTGTTAAGTGTTTGCATTTACCGAAAAATGAAGGCCGACCCTATGCACGCAATATTGCCCTTACCTATGCGTTAAATAGCCATAAAGAAAAGGGAACGGACTATCTTGTGTGGATGGATGCCGATGATATCTCACTTCCACATCGACTCGAAAAACAAATAGCCTTCATGCAATCAAAACCGGAAATAAGCGTACTCGGTGCCGCCATGCGCTGCATGGGAGACGCCTTTGAAGATGATAACAACGCACCCGTCATCAAAAAGAGCAATACCCATGAAGCCATCTTTGCCCAATCTATTTGGGGACTTTCCTTATTACAACCCACAGCCTGTTTTCGACTGGCGCACTTTCAAGAACAAGGCGATCACCTGCTCTACGATACAAGTATGTTACGTGTTGAAGACTATGCTTTTTGGCTAAAGCTACTCTTTTGCACACCCTTAAAGTTTGCCAACATGTCCGACGTACTGTACGCTTATCGCTACGCATATCGCCCCACAAATAATAGCTATCATGCACTCGCAGCACAAAAACTTCTGCAATATCTCGACCTACCAAGCGATGAGCACAGCTCTCTCATGCACACAGCTCTCTCATGCTCAAGCTTTGACGGCCTTAAATTCAAAAAAGCACCTAACCTACAAGAGATTATACGCTGGGCAAATACAGTTTATGAATGCGTGCAAAGCTTTGGAAAAATAAGCATGACCCATTTTTTACGCATTACTCATTATAAAATGGAAAGACTGCTGAAAATGGAATCAGATGAAGGTAAACGGCTAGAATTAGTTAAGTTCTATGCCACGTTTCCCTTGGGAACAACGCATAATCTACGTCGGCTTTTTTAGTGTAGCTTTTTGATTTTTTGGGGGAAGGAAAATCCTTTTGCTAGCGCCAAAAAGTGTTTTCCTTCCCCCCAACCCCCCCTCATAAAAAAAATAAATCAGTGTTTCCTTAAATTGACAAAATACATGGATTGCGTCGCTACGTGCGCAATGACTTCCGTAAATATAACTAATTACTATTGCAATAGAACTAGAGCATTTTTTTTACGCAGTAAAAAAAAATGCGAATGAAAGTTTTTTGGAAAGGGGGTTTGGGGGAAGAACCTTTTGTTCACAAAAGGTTTTCCCCCAAAAAAAATATTTATGCGAAAATTATTTATATAAAAATCAAGCATTAGCTTTGGAGAATGCGTAAAGGGAGCATAAAAACATTACGATGGCTATGCAAAGGCCGAAGAAGAATACGGCGTCAAAGGCTTGATGGACAAAAATGAGTCCGCATAAGTAGGGTGATAGGCTTTGGGCAAGGCGTAGGACGGTTCCGTTGACAGCCATGAGGGCGCCGCGTCCGCTGCTTGGTGCAAGGGCGGTAAGCGAGCTCATGGTTATGGTGTACAGTAGGCCTTGACCGATGCCGTAGAGTAGGATTGGGAAAGTGAGCAGCCAGTAGGGCAGGTTTTTGCTCCAAAAAATAAGTACGGTCATGGAGAGAATAAAGAATAGTGCGCCGTATCTTGCCATAATTTGAGTGGAAAATTTTTTAATCAATGTACCGAGAAAGAGAGTTGCGCCCACTGTTCCGAGTGAAGAAAGTGCAAAAATCATTCCTATTTTAGCAGGATTTGCTTTGTAGTATGTATCGGATAATAAAGGGAAGAAGCTTATTAATGGCCCATAAAGTATGCAAAAGGCGCAAAAGGTAATGGCAAAGTGCAACAAGCTTTTACGGCTTAATACTATGTGTTTTACTTCTTGAAAGTATTTTGTGGCATTTGTGTGTCTTACATGTTTTGGTACGGGGGTATATAGGACAAGAGCGCATAGGGGTACGGCCAGCAGTGAAAGGCGTAATGTCCATTGCCAGCCAAGCTCGCCGAGTAGTCCGCCAAGGGCAGGAAAAATGGCAGCGCCCAAACTTAATGTGGTGGCGGCATAGCCCATAACTTTTAGTCGAAGTTTTGTGTCTTGGTAAATATCGCCTACCAGTGTGCTGAATAAGACTCCAAGCGAGGCAGCGCCTATACCTTGCACCACTCGCCAAAAAAGTAAGAAGGAAAGGGAGCTGGTAAAGGATGCACAAAAACCGCCCAGGGCAAAGAGCATGAGGCAGAGCACGAGAACACGCTTGCGCCCCCATCGGTCGGCGAGGATGCCCCAAATGGGTGCAAAGGCAATGCCGGGTAGGGTGAAAGAATATACGAGCATGCCCAGCTCGGCATCGTCTATCTGAAAAGCATGCGCCATATCCGGTAGCACAGGCAAAATGACTGCAACCCCCATAACACTGAGTAAGGCTGTGCCATATATAATTAACCGCTGAGCTAGCTGAGCGGAGAGGATCAAGCTGTGCTTCCTGCTTTGCGGCGCGCGCCCTTAACGTCCTTGGCAGCATAGGCTCCAAGACTATGTAAGCGTTTATCCACAAGTCCATAGAGACTTTGCGGATTAAATGTATCGTCCTTGCGGCGTTTGCCGGCGGGAATTCCTGTAAGGATTTCAAGAGCTTCATCAATGTGCTTTATGGGATAGATAAAGAATTTTCCTTGTGTGACCGCGTCAACTACATGTGATGACAGCATCAAGTGTTCCACGTTGTCATAGGGAATGAGTACCCCTTGCGTACCGGTAAGCCCATGTCGTGCGCAGACATTGAAAAAACCTTCAATTTTTCTGGTTACTCCGCCTACGGCCATAATCTGTCCCGATTGACTTAAAGCACCGGTAAAGGCGTAATCAAGGCGCACGGGTACTTCTGCAATGGCTGATAATAAAGCCACAAGCTCTGCGCCGGAGGCAGAGTCGCCTTCTATGCCGGCATAGCTTTGTTCAATACACAAACTGCCGGTGAGAACAATGGGTCTTTTGCGTGCAAAAAGCGACACAAGATAGCTTTTCAAAATCATCATGGCCTTGGTGTGGATGGGGCCGCCAAGCTCAGCTTCGCGCTCAAGGTCGATAATGCCTCCATGTCCAACGCCCACGGTGCAGGAAATCTGATGCGGTAAGCCAAATTCAAAATCGCCGTGTAAAGTTACCGAAAGGCCGTTGACCTGTCCTATGGCCTCGCCGGAAGTGCGCACTTTGATCATTTCTCGGTCGTATTCTTCCATAAAGACATCTTCGACCAAGTTTGCACGGTATGTTTTACCTTCAAGTGCTTTTTCTAAAATGGCAGCATCAATCATCACAGCAGCTGCTGTGGCAGAACCGGTCTCTTGTTTTTCCTGCAAGGCAAGGGCAGCAGCTTCAATCATAATTTCACGCAGTAAGGGAAATTTTAAGCTTAATTGCCGTTGGTCTTCCACAAGTTTTGAACCATAATCAACCATCCATGCCAGCGCACTCTTGTGAAATATCGGCAAATTGTCGTCTTGGATAATACAATTAATTCTATGCAAATAATGTTTTATATTTTGGGCATTTCGTTCAATATGTTCAGAGAGGTGTGCCTTTATACGAAAAAGTTTGCCAAAGCGTTCGTCGCTGTGCAATAAGGTTTCATATAAAAGTTCATTGCCAATAAGAATGACTTTGACGCTTTGAGCTCCTTTCAAATAAATGGGAGCAGGTTCAATGCCCTTGGTGCGTGTGGCACTGTCTTGCCCTTCGCCCAAATCTTCCATGCGCGCCACACCGGAGCGCAAGGCACGAAGCAAGCCGTCCCAAGCTTGAAAATGTTGCAAAATGTCTTCGATGCGAATGACAAGATAACCACCCATGGCTTTATGCAGTGAACCACATTTAATAAGGCTGAAATCTGTAATTAAATTACCCATTTCTGATTCACGCTCTATACAACCGAGCACATTGCCGGCCGTTGGGTGCTCTTCAAAAATGATGGGCGCTCCCTTGCTCTCACTATTATCCACAAAGATATTCACCGCATAGCGTCCCATATTTGGTTCACCATGCGCGCTTGCGCCCATATCAAAGGCCGTTGCGCCTTGACCCATAGCAGCAGCTTGACCGCTAAAGCTATCTCGATTGATAAAGTTATCTAAATTATTTAAGATATCTGCGTGTAATACTTCCAAATATTCTTGTAATGGCGCACACGGCGTTTTGCGTAAAAAACTTTCTTGCATGGGAGTCAAGATTTTTTTCAGCATTTTTACGGCAATGGAACGCTCCAAGCTTTTTTCTTCCGTGCGTAGTTCTTGCTCAAGGCGTGATATTTGCCGAATGTGTCCGGTCATGCTATTCATAAGCGTATCGGCTTTACGCTTAAAATCTTGGCGCATTTCTGTGTCTAGATGCTCAAACTCTTCTTCATTTAAGCGCTTTCCTTCCACAAGAGGGTAGAGGGCAACATTGCCCCCATCTTCCACATCAATACCAAAACCCTTACTCTTAGCCTTTTCATTCATAAGTTTCAGGGTTGAACTTTTTCCTTCTTGAAAGGTTTCTAAAATTTTAGCTCGTCCCTGAATATAGGCGTTGCCCTCAAAATGGCGTGGCAACTCATTGCGCATGGCCACAATGGCATCTTGCAACTGTTTTTTAAAAACTTTGCCTTGTCCGGCCGGTAAACACACAGAAATAGGTTTGTCGCTATCATTAAAATTATAAAGATACAATATGTCTTGCGGCAACTGTGATTTGCGTGCATGCGGTGTAATAAATTCACGAACAATGTATGATCGACCCAATTGCGGTTGACCGGAAAGATATACATTATATCCCTCTTTATCAATATTAAAAGCTAATTCCATGGCTTTTAAGGCACGTGGCTGCAACATTTGCTGTCCGGTATTGCGTGTCTTTGGCATGGTACTGCTATCTTCCCAAGGAATATGTTTTTCCTTGGTGGCAATGCGGATTTTTTCCGGCGTAAGAGCTTTAATTGTCGGCATAAGTTCTCGTTAATAGTGGTTAATTATTTTTTTTGGGGGAAAACCTTAAAATACAATAAATATAAGGAAACGCTGAATAATTCCTCCGGAGGGGAAGGGCTCTGCCCCTTCACCTCGATTACGAGAGCAGGGGGATAATCCCCTTTGGAAACCCTATCGCGTTCTATTTTCAACAAGTTGAAAATAGAACGAAA
>CAYJJP010000158.1:0-5478 GCA_964370525.1 uncultured Desulfovibrionaceae bacterium
AACTTGCCTTTGCTTATGATAATACACAAACTCTAACCCTGAACAGTTGTAATATCATAGTTCCTCGTCTAAAAAATGTGCATATTAAATATATTTTAGCAATCCTTAACTCAGCTGTGGTACAGTTTTTTATGCAAAAGACATGTAATTCTGTTAAAATCTTAAAATCTCACCTTGAAAACATTCCAATGCCGCTCATTAAGCTTGAACAACAAGCAGATATAATAAGCATTGTTGATGCGATACTAGACATTGACTCATCACAATGCTTAGCTGAAAAACATGCATTACTTGATGAAAAAATTATGCAACTATACGGGCTTTCAAAGCAGCATATTAAGCTTATTAACGAAAGGAAATGCTGATTATAAAGGAATTTTGCGATATTTCATTTTATTGAATTTTTGACGCAGTAGATGGTACTTTTTTCAATTGCATAGATGACGCTTGTGTCGTACGTCCTGTACGACACAAGCTATCGCAAGCGTCGCCTAAGACGGAAGTGAATTCCGTCTTGGCTTTGGCTTGCTCCCCTGCGGGGCAAAAGCTACGTCCTGTAGCAGTTGGTTCTTTTTCAACGCGCTGTTATGATTTGGCTTCCCAAAGTCCATGCAAATTGCAATATTCACGAACCTTTATGTCCTCGGACTTACAGCCCATGCATGGAAGTTCAATGGTGGTTGCATCGGTATGCTCAAGGAAATGAGTTACTTGCTTGTTTCCTTTAATGACGTCTATCCAATATATGTAGTGCCCTTCGGCGTTGGCATGCGGCGCAGCGCCTACACTAATTTTGATTCCCTTTTCTGTTTTTTCAACTACGGGAAGATGCTTTTCAGCAGCGCCATTTTGAGTGGATTCGTCTTCTTTAATCATGGGAGTGTCACAGCAAGTAAGAGAAGACGAGCCGCCGAACATAACCTGAACAACCGATTTACACGAGTCACATTTAAACACATCGAATCTTTCTGACATAATGTCCTCCATATTGAACATTTTTTAGGATGATTGACATAAAAAGAGCAGTGCAAGCAGTGCTCAGCGTCAAAAAAATAGACTATAATATCTAATGTTGTCAAGTGTTTTTATCTGCAAAATGCATTTGATGAGCAAAATTATAACTATCTTAATGATAACTATTAGCATTTTTGTGTACATAAAAATCTTGAGCTTTTTATATTTTTACACTAAAGTTATGTCATGAACAGTCCTTTTCTCTTTACTCCCTTGAATATACTTGTTGTGGCAAAGGTGCACAATATCGGCGCATTAAGGCTTGCTACTGATATTTCTGAATGGCTTTTGGGTTTAGGTCACAAGGTTTATTCACCTGAAAACATCGCTAATATACAAAAGTTCAAGCAGCATGAGTTTCATCTTGGCATTGTGCTTGGCGGTGACGGAACCATGCTTGGAGTGGCGCGTGCCTTTGTGGGGTCGCCAATTCCGCTTGTGGGCATAAATTTTGGCCGTGTGGGATTTTTGGCAGACCTTGATAGTGAAAATTGGCAAGATGGGCTTTCTACCGTGCTAAGCGGACAACATCTTTTAGTCAAACGTATGGCGCTTGGCTGGCAAGTCTACCGTGACAACGGCTTGGTTTATTCGGGACATGCCATAAATGATGTGGTGCTCAACCGAGGCGCCATGTCACGAGTTATTTCACTTGATGTGAGCGTGGATACAGAACTTATCGGTAAATTGCGTGCTGACGGTATCATAGTGTCCTCACCCGTAGGCTCCACAGGATATGCTGTGTCTGCCGGGGGACCCTTGGTGCATCCGGCCAACAATACACTTTTAATTACAGCAATTTGCCCGTATTTGTGCAATTTTCCGGCAATGGTTTTACCGCAAAGTATGCCGGTGCGTATTACTTTAAATCAAAGCTCTACCGAAACATTTTTAACCATTGACGGTCAAGAAGTTTATCCACTGGTAACCAATGATATTATAGAAATTTTTTGCATTCCGGAAGCTGTGCATTTTATTCGTATTCCGGAAGATCGCTATTTTACGCCTTTGCGAGAACGTGGATTTATTCAAGGTTTACAGTAGTTTGTGTCTGACTTAACTTATTTTAAACGGAGAGTATAATGAAATCATTACCTAAAATAGAAAACAATCGCCAAGTAAAATTGCAGACCAATGTGTTTTTTGATGCTTGGCTCTATAATTTTATGATAGAAAATAATTATGCCTACCACATGAATCAAAAGATTATCGCCTCGCCGGAGCAAATAGCCTTTATGGTGGCACTGGACAAAAATGAAGTGTATATTCCGTGTTCCGATGCTGTTTTTAAGCTTATATTTCAACCAAATTTTAGCAAGGAATTACACAGAGAATATTGGCGTGGATGGCGCACTATAATTAAAGTTTTGCGAAAGTTGCCGCTTTCCAATGGCGAAAAGCAAAGGGTGCATGCTCTATGCCGAACCCGCTACCGTCAGCTCATAAAAAGTCATAATATTATACCCTCACGCTTCATGAAGCGCATGACCAGCCTTTTGGCAACGCAAACCGGCATTGATGACCCTTGGTTTGAGCTTAAGCAAAAAGCCAACGCCAAAGCGCTGGATATTTTTACCTCCGGCTCCTTACAGCAAGCGCTTTATCGCGCTCCACAAAATTTTGCTTGCTCAACGAATTTGTCAAATTTGCGAGATGAGATTAATAATATTGAAATATCAAGGCTGATGTATCTTTCAGCGGCGTCGCGTCACATTATGCATGCCACACCTTCACCCTTGGAGTGGAATGATCTTTTCCTCAAAAATACTCAATCCATCGAGCCTTTCCTTACCTTACTTGGAGCAGAAAAAGACGGTTCAAAAACCATTTTATTCTTACCGGATACCACCGGCGGTTTCGTGTTTGACATGGCTTTGCTTAAGCGTTTACAACGCATGGGACACAAGATTATTGTGGCCTTGAAGAGTGGATTTTATTTCTACAGCCCAAGCATTCAAGATGTCGAGTCTGATGGTATAATAGAAGAACTCTTTAGCGGTGCAACCATTTTGCAAGAAGAAAATATTAGTAAGAATAAGTTGTTACGCTGCTTGCAAGAATCTTCCATGCTTGTTATTCAAGATGGAACCCGTGAGCGACTTAATCTGTATCGTGCCAATGTGGCCTTTGCCAGAGCGTGGAAGGAGGCAGATATTATTCTTGCAAAAGGCGTGCGTAACGCAGAAGTGCTTATCCAAAATTCACAGCAGTTTACTCGTGATATTGTAAGCTATTGGGTGGATGAAAACGGACAATGCCAAATGGTAGCCAAGGCACGGGCGCGCCATGTGCGTAAGCTTACTGAGGGCGAAATTCGTGATCGTGCCGAGAGCATTATTTCTGAAATGCGTCAGGCACACAAAGAGGGCAAGACGGTTATGTTTTACTCTTGCATTATTGGCAGTATACCCGGTCAAGAGAGCGTGGCAATGGAGCTTGTACATACTTTTGTGCATCATTTGCGCAATAAGCTTGATTCTACCTTTATTGTTAATCCTGCCGAACAGTTACCCGATGGTATGGACGGCGATGACCTCATGTATATGTGGGAGCGTGTGCAACGCAGCGGTTATATAAATGTGTGGCGCTTCCAAACTGTGCAGGATATTGAGGACAGCTTTGCCTTGCTTGGGCGTAAGGTTTTGCCGGCATGGGCTGGAAAAGATTCTACTTATTCCACAGGTTGCACCAAGGAAATGCGCATCGCTATCAGCGTGCAAAAGTCAAATCCGGAAATGCAAATTATAGGGCCGGATCAGGAAAAGTTTTTTAGACGCAATAATTATGGCATTGGAAAATTTTTTGATGCCCGCATTTAAAGTATAGATTTTTTGTTTTATATTGACTTAAACTCATTTGTGCGCATCAATATAGTATATTAAAGCTTGGAGGAATGGAATTTATGGCAGCATATGAAGCCGTCATTGGCTTGGAAGTTCATGTACAATTGGCAACACATTCAAAACTGTTTTGTGCTTGCTCCACAAAGTTTGGCGAAGAGCCAAATGCCAATGTGTGTGAGGTATGTTCAGGCATGCCGGGAGTTTTGCCTGTACTTAATGCACGCGCTGTGGAGTATGCCGCTAAAATCGGCCTTGCCACCCAATGCACGGTACACCTCTCATCAATTTTTGCACGGAAAAATTATTTTTATCCGGATTTACCCATGGGCTATCAAATCTCGCAGTTTGACAAGCCTATTTGTGAGCACGGACATTTAGAAATATCGCTGGGCGAAGATGGAAAAAACATCAAAGATATAGGTATTACACGCATTCACCTTGAAAATGATGCCGGCAAAAATATTCATGACAGTCATGAAAATGCCAGTTTTGTGGACTTGAATCGTGCTGGTACGCCGCTGGTTGAAATCGTATCGGAGCCGGACATGCGCAGCGCCGAGGAAGCAGTGGCCTATTTAAAAGCCCTGCATGCCATAGTGACATGTCTTGGAATTAGTGATGGGAATATGGAAGAAGGGAGCTTTCGTTGCGATGCCAACGTATCCTTACATAAACCCGGAACTCCTTTCGGTACACGGACTGAGCTTAAAAACTTAAACTCCTTTAGGCATGTACAAAAAGCTATTGAATATGAAATTGCTCGCCAGCACGATTTGCTTGATGACAATGAAAAAATAATTCAAGAAACTCGTTTGTATGACAGCGTAAAAAATATAACAAAGTCCATGCGTTCCAAGGAAGAAGCTCACGATTACCGTTACTTCCCAGATCCCGATCTTTTGCCCATTACCATTTTGCCCGAAGAGCTTAGTGCATGGGAAAAAAGCCTACCTGAATTGCCAAAGGCGCGTATTGCTCGCTTTTGTGAAACCTTGGGACTGCAAGAAGTGGATGCCCAAACTCTGTGCGCCGAAAAGGCATTGGCAGACTTTTTTGAAGCAGCTCTAGCCGCAGAACCAAAAGTTAAGGTATCGCGCATTGCGAACTTGGTGCTTGGAGCGCTCTTGCGTGAACTGAATTCCACCGAGCAAAAAATACAAGATATAGCCATGAGTCCGGCAGCTCTTGCCGAATTGGCACGCATCATCGACGAAGGGCTAATCTCTGCAAAAATCGCCAACGATTGCTTCTCCGAGCTATTCACATCCGGAGCAATGCCAGAAAAGTTTGTTAAAGAAAAAGGGCTGGTGCAAATTTCTGACAGCTCAGCACTTGAACAAAGCATTGACGAAATTCTTGCGGCTAATCCCAGTGAAGTTGAGGCCTATCGTGGCGGAAAAACAAAACTTATGTCTTTTTTTGTGGGACAGGTAATGCGAGCGACCAAGGGGAAAGCAAACCCGGCCTTGGTTAACGAGTTGTTGCTCAAAAAACTTTAACAGTGCGTTGAAAAAGCGCCAACTGCTGCGTCAGGCTTGCTTTTTGCTCCGGTTACGTATGTTTTCCGGATACGCGCCCTTCGCAAAAAGCTTCGCCTTCCTTGCATTTGGCACTTTTTGAA
>CAYJJP010000159.1:0-5438 GCA_964370525.1 uncultured Desulfovibrionaceae bacterium
CGCTTGAGCCGCCTTTGCTGACTTTTGTTGCAGCCCTTTGTAGAGCTGCTTTGATTTTTGAGTTGATATCACTATAGTTCATACGGATTTTTCTTATACCTATCAAATACTGAAGGTCGCGGAATTTTAGCGCGCTGCAAGTGTCCATATTTAAGCCACTTGGATGGGTCGATGCTTTGAATATAGGCTCTAACATCTGCTATATCTGCGCCTTTAACTTCCAGCTCTCCTGTGCCCAGATTAAAATCATCCATTATTTGCAATGCAATGTTTTTCTCAGAAATAAATAAATCATTTGCTGACGAAATTGAAATTGCTTCTTCTATTTGCGCATCTGAATAGCCCATCTCATTGAGTATTTTCTTGCTTTCTTCGCTATCGTCAAAGCCGATTAAGTTATTGCCATTTATCACTAAATTCATATTTGATCCTTAATTTGACACCACTACTAATGACCCATTGATTACCGAGTGGCTTCCATACCCTCTAGTATAGTTGAATTTAGTACCTAGAGAGCAGCTCCAGAGATTAACAAGCACTGCACCGGCAATATCAATGTCAACAGCGTAAACCTCTGCGCCTGTTGCCGCAGTTCCATCTGCTGTTAAGATGCTGAGTCGAGATGCATCAAGATTACTAACTCCACGATCGCCATAATACCTAGCCCTTATCAAAGTAAAAGTTGCTGCATCAGCTAGATAAATTTTTGAACTATGAAACGTGCTGAAACTAAGCGATGATTCACCGTTACAATGCAGAAGTGTTTTCGGGGTTGATGCATGAATGTGTGCCGCATTTGAACCGCTTTCGCTGATAAATAGCGAGCTTCCTTTGTCTCCGAAAAACACATTGGTGATTGAGTCGTCGATAATTATATGATTACCGGAAGGAATTATTGTTACTCTCCTTCCTCCTAGTGATATATCTTGATTGATAATGTGCGCTGTTTCTTTAGTTGATCCGTCAGCTAAATTAATTCTGAGATCGATGGTGTCAGACTGTGATTCAATCGCCTTTTTAATGGTCTTAAAAGGCTTTGCTGTCGTGCCGTCTGCTGTCGCATCGTCGCCCGTTGCAGCATTTACATTTACAGTTTTTGATAGCTGCGCTGCTAACAGCGATGGATAGCCAGCCTCAACATCTGCAACCGTGCTATCTATACTCGCAAGAGCTGTCTCTGCTGCTGTTTCTGCTGTCTCTGCTGCTGCCTTTGCCGCCTCCGCATCTGCTAAAATCCCTTGCATCACTAAAACCACATCATCTGTAACTGGCGATGACGAAAGCGCTAAATCTTGCAGCGTAGTTGCTAACGTGTCAGAATTTACTTCTACGTCAGCGAAATGTCGCCACACGCCCTCGTATGGCTTGTAATCTATGCGATGCTTGCCGTATTGCAAATCCACGCTGTAAACACCATCATCTCCTATCGTTTCTTCTGAAAATGAACCTTTTAGCACTTCTCCCACCGTAGACAGTGCTGTGAATCGAAGTTTATCTCCGCGCGCAAATTCGCTTGTTGGATCTAAAACTGTTGATCGGAAATTCTTTGTTGCCATTGTTTATGTCCTGTTGAAATGCCGTGCGTTCATTTACATTTACATCTGCAAAATTCTGCCACGATCCACTACCTTATTTGATTTTGTGGTCTGTTACTCTGCACTATTGTATCGATCAAACACAGACGGTTTAACAATTGCTATGATTGCTCTTGCCGGTGATTTTGGTATCGGATCTATACTCTGCATATATTCTCTGACCGAATCAAATTCTTCTTGAGTAACCCCTCCTATTCCTAGAGTGTAGTCAAGAATAATTTGCTGCGCGATGTTTCTATCTATGTAGTATATGCGCAGGCTTTCAGCTTCAGCTAGCTCTTGATCAGTCAATATCTGCTCAGTCACAAATTTGATATGCTTAGTCAGATTGGCATCATCATAAATCCACTCCTCGCTTACTATCCTTAGATTTTCATCAGTAATGTGATCTGTCTTATCGAGATAAAACTCTCTGCGAATTGACATATCAACATAACCGCTTGCGTCCTCTGTTTTGATAGCTTGCTCTAAAGTAGAGCGGTACATATCAAATGCCCAACGTCTAGCTATCTGCGAGCGAACATTATCATAAGTTATGGTCGGTGCTATTTCAATATTTTCCCCAAGCTCAGGTAAGATCGTTGGAGTATCTGTTTCTATATCTGTTTCTATGTTGTCTATATCCATATCCATTTAATTAACCTTTCTTTGTGTAACCAATTGGCAACGATAGTTCATGTGCTGCACACAAAACAGTTTCACCGTTTGTATCTATTAGAGTAGACACACCATCCACAAAATGAACTGTGCAGTCATCTCCCCAGCTTGAGTCTGTGTATTTTAGTTCAGTAACAGCAAAACAAATCGTTGTTTGTTGGTTATTTTCAGATTGATAAGGCAATACTTTAACTGCTGGCGAGTTGTTATCTGGGGCTGTGAGGCTTATGCCTGAGTGTATTGTAAGATTGCTAGCGTCAAATTTACTATCTGATGAGATGCTAGTCTCTAAAACTGCATGTCGCGCATTACCCTGTGATCCTGTGGTGACTTTTCCTATTACGCTTTCACTGAATATCGCGTTTTCATGTGACGAGTTACTCCATACCTCACTCTTTCCTCCAGACCCATTTAGTATAGGTTTTACTGTCGAAACTTTTGTTTGTTTAGCGAATGCAGTGTAATCAGCTATATCAACTAGACTTGTATCTGCGGAAAATGTTCTATTATTTAAGTTCTGATTGATGCCAGAAATAGGGTTTTTTGCCCATGTTGCACCGGTGTCTGTAGTAGAAGTAACAACACATGAAGGAGATATAGATTTTCTTGTTAATGGGAATGACTGATTTGTTCCGTTCGGAACGGTCGGTATATAGCCTCCGATCCATCCGTCCGATAACTGAGTGGTTGCTAGTATGTTACTAATATCACCAACAACATCCATTTGCGTAAAATCACCTGACACGGGAATGTCAGTTTCCTGCAACGCCATAAAGGTTAATACAGTACCGTTAGGGAACAGTTCGTTGAATTTTTCAGCTTCATTCTCCGTTCCATATAAATACGCCATACCTGACGCATGAGTTGTAAAAATGAAATCACTACCAGCTACGCGTAAGTGCCTATTAAGTATTAAAGCATTACCGTTATCCCCACAGGCATACCAAGCAACATTTTTTTCACCTCCCCAATTACGTGCACCATCTCCACCGCTAGATGGAAACGATAGCGTCCCTCCTGCATTGTCAGAGCCATACGTGGCATTGCCAATTTTGGTACAAGTTGCTATTTTATCATTATATTTAGTTGCTACGCGAGTTAAATACTGCTTTCCTCTGTATGTGCCAGCATAAACTTCACTCAGCACTGACTCCATTACCTCTGCCGTACCTGTTTCATACGCAGTCATACGATGATCGATTGTGCCGCCTTGTCCTGATGGATAGATTTTGTTGTATACTTTATTATCAGGTCTGCCTGATTCGATAGCTGTATCTGAGTTAGCTATCGTTGCTTGCAAAGAAGTGCCTAGATTCGTTTGATGCCAGTCTAATGCTCCAGTAAATTTTTTACCGCCCATCCCATTATGACTTGGGTGGTATGCGGCTTTGTTTATGCGTGGGTGCGTAGATACTACATATAAATAACATTCACCATTAATTGCTGAGCTAGTGCTTATATTGCCGCCAAGCCCTGCTTTAAAAGCCCCTCTCTCATCAGACATTTTTGACGCATGCGTGTTTGCGTAATACACCGCCTGCCCATCAGTTCCGGCATAATACCCCCCAACATCTCTGATGCCCTGCGCAGCCACGAACGTTGCTGATAAGTCTTGGAATGCTAGATTATCATTTGCTCCATTAACTGCATCTGTATTCAGCCAATCGCCATTTCCAGCGCCAGCAACGGTTCGTTTACGCAAACACCACTGCCTCCACTCTGATGTAGCAGGGTCACAATGCAAATGCCCATGTTCATTAGATTCACTAAGGATTTTTAGTTTTTCTGCATTCGTTGCAGTAAACCAATTTACACCTTTACCGCGAATAACGTCAGCTTGTCCTGTAAAATTAGCAAAATAGCTATCAGGTCTTACATTATCAAGCGTAGTAGCCACACCAGCCATTGACACAGATTGTGAATGTATATCCCCATTAGGGTAAATAAATGGGTCTGCCTCCGTAACTGCGCGTAGATAGCATTCTAAGCAATTTAGATCAACACGATCAATAACTACTTCGGCATTAACATCAGCATTGGCAGCAGAAAATGCAGCAGTAGATGTGGCGTGTTGAGTAACAACCCCATTTGATTTATTGTAAGTTACAGTGCCATTGGGCGATTCTGGAAAAATAACTTTACTGTTAGTAGGAATTTCAAAAGTAAGACCAGCGATATGATACTTGCCGTCAATTAGTAACGTATCTGACTCATCGATACAGTTAAGACCACCTCGTAAAGAGTTCACTGGCTCAGAGCCTGTTACACCCCACTCTACAACACAACTTGCAGGAAATAAATTTTTATTATCTTCTCGGATAGCTTCAACATCCGCTGTCGTCATTGCTCGCAGCATCATATCTTCTATCTCGTCACGATCTTGTGCTGCTTCTGCTGCTGCTGCTATAGAATCGCTGCTTGATTTTTCGGCATTTTCTGCGTTTACCTTTGTTTCTGCTAGGATTGCCTGCAATGCTAATATAGTGTCATCAGTTACAGGTGATGATGTCATCGCTAAATCTTGCAGCGTAGTTGCTGTAGTTTCAGCCCCAACCTCTACGTTTGCAAATAGCGCCCAAATCCCTTCATAAGGTTTGTAATCTATTCTGTATTTTCCGTATTGCAGGTCGATATCATAAACACCATCAACACCTATCGTCACTTCTGAAAATGAGCGCTTAAATACCTGATTTATGCTTGACAGAGCTGTGAATCGCAGCTTGTCACCATGAGCAAACTCGCTCGTTGGCTCTAAGACTGTAGACCTAAAATTCTTTGTTGCCATGTTTTTATCCTGTTAAAATATATTTCTAAACGGTTGTGATATGATACCACAGTTAGCTAAAGATGTTTTAAAAAAAGGTTTTAATGATGATTCTAGCGCTGGAATAGACATTGCTCCCTCGTCTGTTGCGCTAGTTTCAACGTGTGCGCCTGTTTCGTATTCTTCCTTTATTACGCCTGATAGCTCAAAGCTTTTTAATACCTGACCTGACGAAATGGCGTTAATGTCGTAACCTTTATTTAACACTGCGTCAATAGCAAAAATCTGCCCCTCTTTAACTTGATTTGGTATTCTGTCGTCAGGGTATAAAAAACCGTAAGCAATCACTCCCGCTCTAGGAAATGAACCCGATTGCTCAGCGCTAACTCGTGCACCTTGAAACTCTAATTCAAGCGAGTTAA
>CAYJJP010000160.1:0-5427 GCA_964370525.1 uncultured Desulfovibrionaceae bacterium
AACATTTTCCGGTATATACACCCAAAAAAGACACACCTCCCCGTGTGTCTTTTTTTATGGAAAAGAACAACCACCAGCTAGGCTGGTGGATTCTTACTTACGGTTGAGCTATTATTAACTCCAAATAAAGCCTTCTTAAATGGCGAAATTATTTACATTTTAACAAGCTTATGGAATGCAAGTTTATAAAAAATTTACATTACGATGAGAAATAAATTTGTTAAACTACAGACTATGTATCTAACAAAACAAAGTATATCTTTACCCAAAAATGGCTTTAAATAATTTTTAACATACATTGTGCAATTTGTGCTGCTAATATAGGCGGGACGGCATTACCTACTTGGGTAAACTGTCTCGCAGTCGGTCCTACAAAAACATAATCATCTGGAAAAGTTTGTAGCCTAGCACATTCTCGCACACTTAAAGTTCGTGGTATATTAGGATGTAAATGAGAGCGCCCCCCCCCATTTGTTCCCCCAGCAATAACGGTTTTAGAAGGTAAACAAGGATCCAGCCTATCAACACGTCCTAACTTATCTCTTTGGCCATACATAAGTTCAGAATACCTTTTTATTGACCCAGCATTATGCTGTCGAGTTTCGGTATTCATAAGTGTTTTTTTACAAACATTTTGCAGTGCTACTCCGCATGGAACTTTATATTCTAAAGGTTGTGGCGGGATAATTTTTGAATTTTTTAAAGAACCTATAACAATCAGACGAACCCGTTGCTGTGGAACTCCAAAATTTGACGCATCAAATATAAACTTTTCTATAGAGTTATAACCACATTTTGTCAGCTCTTCCAAGGCTTCGTGGAGTTGTTTTCCTCCGTCTATATCCTTTAAACCAGATACATTTTCAATAAGAAAAGCTTTAGGTTTAAAATATTTAATCAAATTAATATAGTTAAAAAGAAGATTACCATTTTGCTTATGTGAGAATCCCACTCGTTTAAAATTTTCGTCATTTTTAGAAAATCTCTGATTGGATGCAATTGAAAATGGCTGACACGGGGGGCCACCTATGAACACACCCTCATAGTTTCGCGTAATATCCTTCTCTAATATTGAAACTGTTTCATCAAAATCAGCAACGTCACCCGAAAAAAAGGGAGGACCACATACTGTCCATTTTTTATTTTTTCTTAGGGTTTTGCAAAACAATTCATTAATTTCAAAACACATCGAATGAGTATAACCACTTGCTTCAAACCCTAAATCTAACCCACCACATCCAGAAAAAAAGCTAACGATGGGAATATCTTTAGGTGGCACATAAAAATCATCTAGTGTCATCGGAACAACATTATGAATTGTTTTTTCTTTATTATTTCTGTATACTAAATCATCATAAGTCAAACCCTCTCTTGATAAAACATCACCGAAGGCTATATTCTCATTTTCTGAAATTTCAATCAATTCTAACTGTTTTTTTAACATAAAATTTTTATCCATAGCTCAACTACCTACACACAAATCTTTCTTTTGCCTCGTTATAAACAAAAAGAGCTTCTTTTTTATCTGAAAAATCTTTTTGCAACTTCTCTTTCAACCATATTGAATAATATTTATGTATTGACCTATGACAGGAAGGGCAAACAGGTCTTATATCTTGAAAAGAAGTACCTGTAGTCTTAACATGAGTACCTGAGGATAAAGGTAATAAATGGTGCAAATCAATAACTCTTTCACACCACGGGTATGAAAGAGCTGTATCCATATTACAAAAATCACAAATTGAAGTATTTTTTTCTTTAAAATAATGCTTTCGCAGCATTCTATTTCTTTCTATTACAAGGTGTGTCTTTTTTATCTTTCCACCTTCAACAAACCCACTTTCTTCAACTTCTTGAACTATTGAGTCTGAATATTCATACTCGAATTCATCAAAAGTTCCAGAAAATAATGATGTAATGTTAAGAATTTCCAAATTTTGATCTTGAGAATGTTGAATATTTAAAGGAAATAAATCGTTAAAAATATTGTGAGCATCCTCTTGGCTCAAGGAAACAAATATTTTACCACCTATAACTGTTAAATAAGATATTTGCGACATCACAAGAAGACTTTCCCTTGCTTGCCTTCGTAGGTTTGATGAAACATTTCCCCCAATCTGCTGATAGTTTCTTATCTTTACATCATGATATAATCCGATAAAATCAGTATCTTTTTCATCGCCAGCAAAGCTACTCTTGACATACGCGCCTATAATTTCATCAAATGAGGTTTCACTATAATTTCCCATTGCAACCTTACCTAAAAGATATTTTAAAGAAAATAATAGTGGATACCTTAGATTTATTGGAATCCAGCCACTTAAGGCAGGAGAAGGTTCAGTCGTTGCTCTTACTAAAAAATGAAAATATTCATCGGCCGTAACAACACCTGGCTTTGCAAGAATTTGAGCAACATCAGTAGGAACAGCAACGCTATTAACCTCTCGAATCAAAAGAGATAACTTTAAAACCCTAGAATAGTTACGCCAAGGGGAATGTGTTTCAGGAGCGCTAAAAGGTAATTCCGTTTCATGCAACAATTCGTATTTTGTAGCAGTTTTAAAGTCATTCTTGCATACAAATGCTGCTATTTTTTTCAATGAATCAAATTGGTAATACTCCAATCTGCCTTGATCCCAATGCCACATAACCACCTCTCGTTGTCACGATATAGCTTCTTATTCCTTTTATGTCAAAAAAGAACAAAATGCGCGCCCACCCCATATTCCTATTGATACAAAGTATTGTAAAAAACCTTAAATCCTTAGATTTAAAGACTTAAGGTTTTCGTTTAAGATGTTTAAATTTCAAGAGTTTTAGTGACTCTCAACGGATTTTGCCATTTTCTTTGGCTCCCGAACCTTTGTTGATTCTTGTGCTTGTCGTGCTTGTAGAAACCCCGCATAAGTGGCCTCTGCCTTAATAGCTTTTTTCTCTGCCTCAATTTTCAACTCAGCCTCTTTTTCCTTGGCCTCAGTCTGCTTTTTTAAATCATCTTCAAGCTTTTTTTGATAGGTAGTTTGAACTTCAAAAGAAGCCTTGAGTTTGAGTAGGTCTTCACTACCTTTCTTTAGGTCTACTTTATGTGTAGCAAGTTCTTCGGTAAGCTTTGCATTTTGCTCTGATAATGAATCTTTTTCAGACACAACAGCCACGTACAGCTTTTCCAAGTCAGTATATTTTGCACTCACCTCTTTAAGCTCATGGGCTTGTGCTTTATAAGCTTCATCAGCTCTCAATGAGGTCTCTTTCAATTCAGTGAGAGCAAGATTCTCCTCAATTTTACGCTTTTCTGCTTCTTCTTTGAGGACGATTATTTCTACGCTCAAGGCCTTATTCTGCTCCACCGATGCATCATATTTAGCTTGCAACTCTTCATAAGCTTGCGTCATCTTTAATAGCTCGTTTTGCTCGGTGGCAAGCTCTGCCGCTATAAGTGAAACCTCTTCGTTCAAAGCAGAAGTTTGCTCTTCTACCAGCGCAGAAAACGCTTGCGACAAAGAATTGAAAGCAGGGGAAAGGCGTTCATTTAACGCATCATTTACCCCCTTATCCTCACAACAACGGTTTCACCATGTTCAACTTGATAGGCTTTAATATATTTACTAATAGTAGTATTGCTACCTACACCACCAAACAAATTGCGAATTGCCGATTGGGTAACTTTTTTATTTTCAAGTTTTAGCTGGTTAATGGCTTCAAATACCATTTCTTTTGTTAATTTGTTTACTTTGTTCATAAAAATTTCCTAAAATTATAAAATTTAACAAATTAAAATTAAACAAGTGTACTGTAGACTTTATTTTGTGATCGTCAATTATTTTCCGGCGTTAAATAAAAAAGTTATTCTTCAATACGGGGAACAAAAGATAAGCATTCGATAATGGGCGTAGCGTTTTCACCTATGTCATTTATATCCATGCGTGTGCGCAGAATCAGACAATAAAGCCCTATATTGTTATCAATCATATCTTGCCCATCTAAAGAAGTTCGGGCAACAGCAAAGCAATTTGAACAAACTGTACATAGGAAGTTCTGCTTTTGATTTTGTGAATTGTGCAAAACACCTTGAATAATTTTACAGTTTTCAAAAAATTTATCTTCGGTTGTAAAATCGTGAAGCTCAGTATTAATTTGGCTCATAGGTTAGTTCCTCATGGTTAAATTGTTGGTTAAATTTAGATTTTACAGTTGTACTCTTTTGGGTATCTAAGGCGGCATAAGCCATAGTCTTCTTGGCAATAGAAATACGCTTATGGCGAGTATTTTTACTCATGTTAAGCATGCGACTGTAGTAAGTTGAACGCTCAAAAGTTTTTGGTTTAGGTTTGGGAGATAATGGTATTACTGGTTGCTCCATAGGTTGAAGCAATGGTTTAGATTCTTCAGCCATAAAAATAGCATCAAGCTTTTTCTTACTGAAATTCCTATCTATTTCAGAAAGCTTAAGCTTATCTTTACCGTTGTTAAAAGCCACAATGAACGAGCCACCAGAAGGGGTAAGTATGTAACCGTGGGTGGTAAGAGACTGTTCAAGCACTGCCCAACCAGACTGCTCCTTTACGACATCAGATATGAGCGCATGCAAAACTTTCTTTGCAGCATGGGGCGTGATTTCTGAGACCACTTGTATAGCGGCAGGAGAATCGGTAGTTTGTTGATAGTCCTTGGGGAAAGAGCCAAGGCGTTTGCTCAAGCCTTTGAAAGAATTTTTATGAGCAAGACGGCTGCTCAAAAGTTGCACCTTAGAGTTTTCAGCGGAAATAAGTACAGCACCTTTTGCCTGTCCCTTTTTGTTATGCTCTACCTTATAGATGATACCAACAGAGTTGAGAGCATCAAGGGCATCGGGCCACGAAGTAGACTTAGATAAAAGATTGTCTGCCAATTCTTTTAAAAGGCGCTCGGGTGATTTTTGGCCTGTCCTCAGTTCCACCTGGGTACTACTACTAGACACAGCCGTTTTTTGGGATGACTGGAGCGGTTTCCCATGAGTGTCTGTTAAAATCCCCGCTACGCTATATCCCCTTTTTACACAGATTTCGTGCATGGCTGCGTGTTGGCAATAAATGTCATGGCGACACACGTCACCTTGTTTATTCTTCATAAGCACGGTGCCGGTATTCAGAGGGATATAGTGTTCACCACGGGCATTCCACTCCAGAGAGACACGGTCTACAGCCACATGTATATGAAGATTTTTTGTATTGGCGTGGACGGCATACATACAGGCATGCTCTTCAAGTCCCAAATGCTTCAATAGCGTTTTTACGTCATCACGAAAATCTTGTGCCGTGAAGTCATGTGCAAGACCTGTATCATAAGATATAATATAATGGTCTAGCTTGCGACCTTTCCCTTTATAGCGAGCGTGATTATTTCCAATCTCTCTGCGTTGCGCATTCCTGTCTTCGTCATCAGCTAAAA
>CAYJJP010000161.1:0-5419 GCA_964370525.1 uncultured Desulfovibrionaceae bacterium
TCAAAGCCTTGCTTACCACCAGCTTGCAATCCACCCATACTATTTTTGATATCATTAAATCCTGCATTTCTAAGCACAAGATTTACATCATAGGCGCGTAAACCTGTATTACACGTCAGTACAAGCTTTGTATCCTTAGGAATTTCTTGCAATTTAACTTGCACTTCTTCCAGCGGCATACTGTGCCACTTGGCATCGATTTTCTCCATGGCAAGCCCGGCGGCCTTGGGTCTGGCATCCATGAAGTAAATATTATTTTCTCCGCGATTTTCCCACAAGGCAGCAAATTCTTGTGGACTGAGAGGTTCAAAACGTCCATCAAGCGCATTTTCCGCAACATTTGCCACCACATTAACAATATCCATAGCCGAGGCCATGGGCGGCGTATACAAAATCTCTAAATTAGAAATATCTTCAACCAAGGGCTGCCCCATTTGTAAAGCTGCTGCCACCGCATCCACTCGTGCTTTGAGCGCATCGGCTGCCGAACATGCGCCTTGCATCCCAAGAACACGCCGTGTTGCTTTGTCCACCACAAGCTCAAGGCTCATCATATTTTTTTCAGGATAAAAATGCGCACGATCCAATTGCTCAACATTTACAGCCAATGGATCAAAGCCGGCGCGACGTGCTTGCTCTTCGGTAAGTCCAACACCGCAAAAACTCAATTCAAAAAGCTTGACTCCCCAAGAGCCAACATAACCTTTGAATTGCGCCTTGCCGCCTGCCACATTGCTACCAATAACTCGCCCTTGCCTATTTGCCATCGAACCAAGTGGAATATAACCTAATTTATTGGTAATAAGGTTTCGAACAGCCACAACGTCACCGCCGGCATAAATATCAGGGTCAGAACTTTGCATATAATTATTAACGGCAATGGCACCATTATCGCTCATTTCAAGCCCGGCATCCTTAGCAAGCGAACCATTGGGAATAAACCCTGCTGATACAATAACCAATTGTGCATCAAGGGTGCGTTTATTGGTAACCACACGAGAAACCTTACCACCTTCGCCTTCAAAGCGTATAACTTCTTCGTCACAATAAACGCTTACGCCATTTTTCTCGCAATCATTGCTTACCATGGAGCCAATGGTGGGCGAAACGGTGGTTGGCAATAAGGTTTTGGCCATTTCCACAACGCTAACTTCCACGCCCCACATTTCAGCAAGGGACACAGCGCACTCAAGGCCAATAAAGCCTCCGCCAACAATAACGGCTTGTGATACAGAACCTTTTTCGCAAGATTCACGAATAGCTTTTGCTGCCTCAAGGCGAGTTACAGCAAAAATATTTTGTAAATCCTTACCTTCTATGGGAAGCTCACGCGCACTGGCACCTGTTGCCAAAACTAATTTATCGTAAGGTAATTTTTCTTCTGCACCGCTCACAACATCCTTCACCAAAACTGTTTTTGCTGCTCGATCAATGGAAATGGCACGAGTTTGAGTGCGTACATTTACGCCTTTCAAATCTTTAAAAAAAGCAGCATCACGCACGGTATGGTATGGTGTTGAACGTAAATCTTCTATATTATTAATTTCACCTGAAAGATAAAAGGGAATACCGCAACCGCCATAAGAAATAAATACATTTTCATCAATAAGCGTAACATTGGCGTTTGGGTCAACACGCTTGCAGCGACACGCAGCCTTAGGGCCAAGCGCTACGCCACCGATAACAAGAATATTTTGTGACATTTACAATTCCTTCATTAAATATAGTTTATAAATTATTTACCTCGTAGTTGGCGTTTATCGCCCACACGCACGGTAATTTTCTCTCTATCGAAATATTCAAGCAGTGCAATCAAATATTTGCGAGAAATTCCACCCAATATTTCCTTCAAGCCGGCAAGATCTAAATCGTCATGGCTTTCAAACCACAGTCGCACCCTTGCAATTATATCTTGCAAAGCCAGCGCATCATAATACATGCCATCTTTTACCTTAACTAAGCTCTTTTCGTCCAGCAAGACTTTTACCAATGGCGTGGCTTTTTTGGCGTCAACTTTACACTCCTCAAGTACATCCTTAAGGTTTGGCGGAGTAATGCCGCCTATTTTATGAGCTGTAAGGATTTTTTCACGCAGAGCAGTATCATCACTACCAAGTTCAACGCTATGTGATTTTAAGCGTAATACATCACCCTCATTTACTAAATTACCGGATTTTATGCAGCGCTCAATAACTAAGTGCGCCAGTTTTGGAGCTAGCTTTGCACAAAGTACACCACGAGCCATACCTAATTTAAGTGGATCACGCTTATGAAAATCTGCTGCTTGTGTTAGGCATTCTTGCATCAAAAGCGTTAAGGCGTCGCCGTGAATATAGCGTTTTTCTTCTTTATCAAAGCAGGTTATCTTACTACCAAGAGCAGCAAGAGCCTTTTCAAGCTTCTTGGTGTTGGAATGCGTCAATATGAGCAATTGCGCAAAGTTTGCACCGTGAGAACCGGCTATTTGTAATTGAGCTAGAACAAGCTCATCTAATTTTTCAATACTATGCAATGTATTAAGCAATGCAAAGCGAGAATCAAAGTCCTTCATTTTGCGGCGCAATGGCAAGGGTATGGGATGCACTAACATTCCGCCGGCGACGGTACGCAAGGGAGAATAGGCACGCAAAACACAACGATCGCCATAAATTCCCACCATTGGCTCTTGAAAGCGTATTTCCGTAAGCGCACTTTGTCCCGGTTCCAAGCGTTCACGATCAAAAAAATACAAGCGAGCTGTTACTTCTCTAGCTCCGTGGTGAAAATGGATTTCCGTTCTAGCACGAAGGGCACGGGGCGAAGAAGAAAGGCATTGTATGTGCACCATCCAACGCTGACTACTAAAAAGCGTACCGGGATGAGCGAGCACCGCCCCCCTTTGCACTTCGTCAACTTCCACATTGAGTACATTTAAAGCACAACGCTGACCGGCACCGGCAGCTTCTGTAGATTTACCATGCCATTGAATACCACGAATTTTCGTTTCCACCTCATCAGGCATGAAAACGGCATCATCACCAATATTAACACCGCCGGCAAGCAAAGTTCCGGTCACTACGGTACCATGGCCTTTCATGGAAAAAATTCTATCCACCGGCAAGCGAAACACCGAAGATTCACGCTGAGGATTAAGTGTTTTCACACATGAAAAAATATGCGCACGCAATTCTTCAAGACCTTGCTTGGTAAGCGAAGAAACGGGAAACATAGGCGCATCCTCAAGAAATGTACCTTGCAAAAAAGCCTTAACATCTTCTTGCACAAGATTTAACCATTCATCATCCACCATATCTATCTTGGTGAGCGCAACAAAGCCATGTCTTATGCCAAGTAAAGTACATATTTCTAAATGCTCACGGGTTTGAGGCATAATGCCCTCGTCAGCAGCTATGACAAGCATGACAAAATCAATGCCGGCAGCACCGGCAACCATATTTTTCACAAAGCGTTCATGTCCCGGCACATCCACAATGCCAAGCTGCGAGCCTTGCTGTAATTCTTCGGGTAAGGGCAAAAAGGCAAAGCCCAATTCTATGGTAATGCCTCGGCGTTTTTCTTCCTCAAGGCGATCGCAATCAATGCCGGTAAGCGCACGCACAAGACTGGTTTTTCCATGGTCAATATGCCCTGCAGAACCTAGAACCAATGCCATAAATTCTCTCCTTGCATTAAAAATGCAGTCAAAATATAATGAACGTACTTTGGCAAGGAATGCTTCATAAGTCAAGCAGATGACAAGTATTTTCAAATCTAATCAAGTGAGGATTATATGGAAAAATTATCAATAAAAACTCATAGTCGAATAAGTATGCAAGATATTACAGGCCGGATAAACGCTCTTATGCATGAAAAAAGCGCCCAGTGGAAGAGTGGCGCATTGGTGCTTTATAGTCCGCATACTACCTGCGGCCTTACGGTAAATGAAGGCGCCGACCCTGATGTTGCCACTGATATGCAAGGCTTTTTTTCCAAGCTCGTTCCTCAATCCGCAAACTTTCGTCATGCTGAAGGCAATAGCGATGCACACATTAAAACAAGCATGTTTGGCCCTTCCTTAACGCTTATTGTGGAAAACGGACAAGTGCAATTGGGAACATGGCAACATATTTATTTATGCGAATGCGACGGACCTCGCTCGCGAACATTGTGGATACAATTTTTGCCATCATTATGAGAATATCAAAAATTGCTTTGTGAGTTACAGCGTGCAATACTCTAATAAAAACGGATTTTCATCCGTAGCATGGATAATCCATATTGACATGGACGCTTTTTATGCATCCATTGAACAACTGGACAATCCACACTTACGAGGGCTCCCCGTTGCGGTAGGTTCAGACAGCGCACGAGGGGTTCTGTCTGCTGCTTCTTATGAGGCAAGAAAATTTGGTGTGCGTTCAGCAATGCCTTCGGGCATGGCCAAAAAACTTTGTCCGCAATTGGTGTTTGTGCATGGAAGAATGAAAAGATATAAAGAAATGTCGCAAATAGTCATGCAAACTTTGGGCGATTTTTCTCCGCATATTGAACCGGCCTCCATAGATGAAGCCTATGTGGACGGCCAAGGGCTGGAACGATTGTTTGGTTCCATCGAAAATCTTTGTTTGCAAATACAAAAAGCAGTTTTCCAAAATACGCAAGGCCTCACCTGCTCTGTGGGAGCTTCGCCCAAAAAGTTTTTGGCAAAAATTGCTTCCGATGTGCATAAACCACACGGAATTTTTATTTTATATCCCGAAATGGTACATGATTTTTTACAAAAACTTCCGGTGCAAAAAATCCCCGGAGTCGGGAAAAAATTTATGGAAGAATTAAAAAAGCTCGGCATACAACATGCCGGTGATGTTGCTAAATTTTCAGAAGATTTTTGGGAAAAACGCTTTGGTAAAAGTGGACTTGAACTGTGGCGCCGTGCTCATGGTCAAGATAAAAATAAGGTTTGCCCACTGAGCGAGCCCAAAAGCGAAAGCGCAGAAAATACCTTTGATGAAGACACACTTGACATGGTATTCTTACAAAAAATGCTTTTCTCACAAGCTGAAAGAGTTGGGGCTTCCTTACGCAAACAAGCTCTTTCAGGGCGGACTATACATTTAAAGATAAAATTTGCGGACTTTACACAAATTACTCGTTCGCGTACGCTCTCAAATGCTACTAATGGTACGCAACATATATTTTCCATTGCTTGCGAAATGTTGCAAGCGGTACAGCTAAAGCAAAAAGTACGCCTCATTGGCTTAGGCGTTTCTGGTTTTGGGCAAGAAGCAGAACAAGGCTTTCTTTTGCAAACCAAGAGCCAAGCTGACAATGCAAAAAATGCCAAACTTGAAAAGACGCTGGATACATTACGCCAACGCTTTGGAAATTCAGCCATTGTACGCGGCAGACTATTTTAAGTATTTTCCAAGCTGTAAGTAAT
>CAYJJP010000162.1:0-5334 GCA_964370525.1 uncultured Desulfovibrionaceae bacterium
CAACGTGTCCTTTTTGGCGTGTATCGCCCATAAGGATAGCGCAAAACTTATCTTGTTTAAGTACCCTGTATGACTCTGCCGCCACCTTTTCCATTTCCTGCAAGAAAGCAGGAACTTTGCAATGTGACAAGTCTTCTTCTATATCTTCACTATACTGGATAATGTTTGCGTAAGGTGGATGGGTACACACAAAGTCAACACTTTCATTTTTAATAAAATCAAGATTTCTGGCATCACCTTTATAGAGCTTTACCGTGCCGCAGTTATCCCTTTCAAAATTCGTCTTCTCAACGCAACGATTTAAGGCGTCGGGGTTAACGTCAACGCCGATGATATTTCTATTAAGAAGCTTTGCTTCGACAAGTGTCGTGCCGCCCCCAGCGAATTGGTCAAGAACAAGATCTCCCTCTTTGGAATACCTCAGCATGAGATTACGAGGAATATATGGCGACCAATTACCACGCCACTTAGCATCATGAGTTGCCCAGTCACCACGTTTAGGAAATGACCATACGGTATTCATTTCCAACTCAAAGTCATCTGGTTCCCATTTTTTAATTTTTTTTGTCATCAATCAGCCTGAATATTTATTTAAAATTTCTTTAAGTTTGAAAATCATCTCTATGTACCAATCATAGAATTTATTCCAGTCGGCAATATTTTTCGTTATATCACCAGTTTTCAGAGCAATCATATTGCAATGCTTACCGCCCTCTCGCCAGTCAAGTTCCATGCCTAGCTCAGCTTCAATGGCTACTTTATGAGATTTTAACTTCTCAAAAGGTTCTTTACCATTTGAAAAATAAATCGAAGTGCCAAGACGCTTTTTCTGTGTATTTGCTGTAAGACTAATATGATACATTGAGCTTCCAACACTTAAATCATACCAGTGTTGAGGCTGTGCTTTTCTCTTTGAAAATTTACTGTTAAATTCTGTTTTTGCAAAAGCATAGTCGTTAAACGCTTTCCAAAATTCCAATTGAACCTTCTTGATTTCAGACAAACCTTGATGACTTTTGACCGTTTTTGCCCAGTCGTTTGGCCTAGCGATGATGTTAAATTTAGGTGCTGGTGCTGAATTACCGATTTTCCACAGCTCAATTTCAAGTAGGAAAAAACCAATTTCTTCATCAGTATGTTGATTCAACCATTCAATGGCTTGACGATGTTCATCTCTAGCACGCTTTACAATCCAAATAATCACCTTTGCATCTTTGCCAGAAGCATAAGTGATTATTTTTCCAAGATGATCATGATTTGTGTCTTCAAGTTGATTTTCAATGATAACCTTGCGCCCTGTAGCCTGATCTGTTGCTAAAATATCAACGCTAAAACTACCGACCGCAGATTCAAGCTCTTCGGGATCTATGTCTATTTCAATGGTATCAGAAAGCTCTTTTAAGTTTTCTTCCTTTGCTAACCACTTAGAGAAATCTCTGGCTTCATGCTTCCATACAGTTCTAAGGTCTGTAATTCGTTCTATTTTGCCTAGCTCTATCATAACATATCCAGTTTTTAGTGTTTTATGCCATCTATTATCTATCGAACTTGCCTAAGCCCCATACCGACGTATAGTTTCACAAAGCACTAACGCAGACTTGACGTGCCAATCAAAATACTCGTTCCATAAGCTTCTTGTTGTTTCAATGTCTGCACTCAGATAAGTACGCAATCTATTTGCTGTAGATCCTTCTTTTTCTGAGTTCCAATCAATTTTGAATGTTAACTTGCTCTCTATATAAGATTTATTGCTACTAAGAATGCCGAATAAATGTTTATCGTTGGGAATATAAATGCCTGTTGAAAGTTCTTTTTTTCTTGAATGTGCTGTTAGACAAAGAAAATATGACCGAGTTCCAATTATACCAATATCATAGTAATGACGAAACGGAACTTTTCTCGGTGAAAATTTTTTGCAAAACTCTTGTTGTTGAAATGCGTAGTCAAAAAATACTTGCCAATATTCTAAACGTAAACTTTGGAGATGTGAACGATTTTTCATGCTCGTAAATTCCTACTGTGGCTATTGCAAGCCTAATTACATATAAATAATGTTTGTTTCTTGCTTAAAGTCAGCTAGTTCCCTTTTTTTAACATCGTTATATTTCTTCAAAGTAGTCATAATCTACTTTTTTAATTGTATATGTATTGTATGCTGAAACACCAACGTTGTACTCAATCATATATTGAGTTAATTCAAGACCATCAATAAGAATGACTTTTTGTTGCAAGTTTTTCACATACTCTCTAGCATTTTTTGTAAAGGCAGAAGTCGTTATAAAAATTCCCTTTGAGGCTTGCTTTCCCGCCAATGCACCTACAAAAGCTTGTATATCATTTCGCCCAACAATGTTGTCTTTTTTCCACCGTTTCGCTTGGATATAGATGCTATCAAGACCTAGCCTATCCTCATTAATCACCCCATCGATGCCTTCGTCATTGCTTTTACCCACAGCACGTCCAGCTTCTTTTCTATTGCCTCCGTAGCCCATACTTACAACAAGATCAACAACAAGCTTTTCAAAATATGTCGGGGAATTACTAAGAATTAAATCAAGTAATTCTGAGGATAGTTGAGCTTGTATGCTCTCATAAACAGCGTCAATGGATTCCTCGGGAGACTGCTCATTTTCTGTGTTATTTCCTGTTAGCCCAAAGGTTGTGTCAGATTTAATAATGGTATCATTTCGTAAAAGCTCTGCTGTAGAATATTTTTCAACAAGAAAATTTCTTGTGATCTTTTCAGGTGGATTTTTTAATAAATCTAATCCTAGTTGAGTAATTTTGTAATAGCCACGCCTTACCACTTCTAATAAATTAGCCGATTTCAAATAGCTTTTACTCCACGCAACTCGATTATAAGTAAGATTTTGCCTCCCACTAGGAATACGCTGTGTCTTTTCTTCTTCAGTTAGGTTGAATGCATCTTCAATATGTACAACAAGTTCTGGCAAACTATGTTCTTTGCCATCAGCTAAAAATCGTAAAACAGGTAGCATTGCTGTTTGATAGTCAGGTATTGGCATTTTTTTTCCTTTATATTGTTGATAACACAGAATTATCTAAATCTTGAATATTATAAATATACTCCATAACATCAAAGGTTTCTCTGAGATTATTTTTAGCATCATGCCAGCCTTTACCATCGGTCACCCACACAAATCGGAAGTTGGGTATTTGCCGAGCTTCAACGGCAATGGTCTTATAGCTTCGAGCTGTTTCATTGAGCTTGGAGCCACCACCTGTGTAAAAATTCGTTTCTACTCCATATATTACACCATTTTTATGAAGTACAAAGTCGAACTGCTTTACCGTTTGCCCTGCATTAGAAATAGCTGATAAGTCTATAGAAAACTTTTTTTGCATATCTGGCGTTCTCATTTCCTTGAAATACGTTTCATCTTTTACGAAGCCAGCCTTTTGAATGTAGGCCTCTAAGAGATTTTCCATAAGCTTTCCGCCACGGTTTTTTCTAGCATTGGAGTCAAGCCCTGTCTCTACGCCTGTAACGTAGTCCACAAGATTGTTCACGATGCGCTTTTCTAAAAGCTCAAACAAACCCGTTTGCTCCATAAAATAGCAGTATTGTTCAATACTTTGATTGGCTTTAGAGAATTTATACGAAAAGCTCCCTTCAGTATCGCTGGCATATATTTCACTTTCTCTTTTTGCCAAAAGAATGGGTATGCACTTTAGGATATTAGGATAATCTTTCAAGAGTTTGACGAAATCTTGCTTTATGTTTTTTGAAGCTATGAGCGAATTAAGAATATTTAACTCAACTTTAATACTGTCAACATTTTGATATATTTTGTTAAAATCCGTATAGTAATCATAAGTAGATATGCTGTCACGAAAAGTCGCAAGCCATGTATTAAAATCTCTTTTCATATTAATACCTTTGTATATGCAATTCTATCCAACAATAAGGAGTTCTGTAATTTTGCCTCGTGCATCACTCTTTGAGTTGATCATTCTTGTAGCATAAACTCTATGAATAGTAAAACTACTATAAATTTCTTCAAAAAAATTGTCATTTTCATCACTATTTTTCGGGTCGGAGTTACTTAACAGGATAGAAGCTTGTTTTTTCTGCAAAGTTTCTGCAAATTTCGCTAATTGTATTTGAGCCTTATCGTCAAAGCAATACTCTGTATAGGAAGTGAAGCTTGAGGTGGCATTAAGAGGACGATACGGTGGGTCTATGTACACAAAGGTATTTTTATCTACTGTGCTTTCAAGCTCAAAGTAATTGCCACAATGGATTTCTACTTTTTGCAATAACCTTGAAACGTTTAATAAATTTTCAGTATCGCAAATACAAGGATTTTTATATGCCCCCATGGGCACATTGTACAATCCCTTTTTGTTCACTCTATACAAGCCGTTAAAGCATGTTTTATTTAAAAAAATAAAAAGAGCTGCTTTTTCCAACAAGATTTCGTTATTTTGAAGATGAATAGCGTTAAATAACTCTCTCTTTTGAGAGTAGAGGTGCTTACGTTCATCTGCGGATGCTGGAATATAAGCGTTTTGATATTCTGTGAGTAGTTCAATAAGGGATTGGACGTCTGACTTAATAGTCCTATAGAGATTGATAAGGTCTTTATTTACATCGTTAATATGTACCTCTTTAAGGTCATATTTAGATAAAATATCAAAAAGCACAGCACCACCGCCAATGAAAGGCTCAACGTATTTGATAATGGAATTACCAAGATCTTTAGGATAAAATTTACTTATCTCACCTATCAACTGCCCTTTGCCTCCTGCCCATTTCACAAAGGGTTTTGCCGTTTTAGTGAGAGACTTTTTTTTAGGTAAAGTACGAGCATCAATAGGTTTAGGTGTATGTATGGGAATAAGCCACATATTCCCGACACGGCTGCATCCTTCAATGCGATTTTCGCCGCACAACGTAGACACCCTACGCTGTGAAATATTCCATTTTTTGCCTGCTTCTTTGGCAGATATATATTGCATATTTAACCTCGTGTAAAAGTATTCGAATAAAATATTCTATTATTAGAATAATAGCAAGATCTAAAAAGAGATAAGTGTAAGTTTTTCCGTCTTTCTCATCGACATTCTAAACTATGTATATTGAACATGTTTTTTTAGCAGGTTTTTCTTTTACTAGTTTTCGGGTAATATATTGCTCAACTTTTTCAATAAAGACAGCAAGTTTTTGTAGACACTGCTTAAAATTTGTAATTCTTTCAGAACAAAATTGTGTTCCCATTACCCCCATGCGCCGTGATCGCTATAGACGGATTGTTGCCATAGTCAATCTTGGAAATATGAGTGTTCAAGAAATGTTGATCAAAAATGGTC
>CAYJJP010000163.1:0-5281 GCA_964370525.1 uncultured Desulfovibrionaceae bacterium
GTTTTCCCCCAGAAAAATAATTAATCAGTGTATCCTTAACAATTATCAATACAATCAGAATCACGTATGTTTGCATCAGTACTATAATAAAGGGCATTTGCCTCAGTGCCAAATGCCCTTTACTGTGTGCCAACGGGAGTGGCCGGAGAATGCTTATTGTAAGCACTATAGGTTTTTAATAAGGATTTGACGGAATCCTTTGCAAAGCAAATATGTCTTTGCCTTGTACTTTTTATCATCGGAGATATGCGGACAATCTTAAGGGTAAGAAGAAAAAAAATATCCTAGTAAATTTGTAAAAAATGCCTTGACAGAGGCTAAAGGCTTGAATTTCTATAATCACAAAAATATCAAAAAAATGAGCAAATCGAAGAAATAAAGACCTTATAAAAAAAGTGCCTGTGGATTAAATGAAATTATCTTTGAAGCGTGCAAAAGTTTTCTAGAGAAAAAAGTCTGTCAGTAAAAGCACATCCTTCAGCAGTAAAAATTATTGGCATAATTTTTACTAAGAATTACAAGATATTAAATTTAGAACATTTCGCGGACTTTGTGGGAGGAAAGAATGCGTAAATCCTCTTAATGGCCATTGCTAAAACACATTCTTTCGTTAATAAGATACCCATGGAAAAGAATTGGGAAAAGATATGCAGTAATCTGCAGAAAACGCTCAAACCTGGTGATTTCAAAGTGTGGATAACACCCTTACAGGGCAGAGTTGAAAACAATACTGTTTTCATTGTTGCGGCAAGTTCTTATGTGAGTACATGGATTCAAAAATGCTTTTCTGAGGAGGTACGCAAAGCATCAGCTCAGGCTCTACAAATACAACCTAAGGATGTAGAGCTTATTTTTACTGTAACAGAAGAAGTGCTTGCAAGTGCAACTATGCATGAGCGTAATGGTTTTGGGAGCGATGAGAAATTGAGTTATTCTCCGCCAAAAGAGAATAACCGTCCACAGACTGCGGGGCAATATGTACAGGTAGCCTTACCTTTACAACCACAAAGCCCGCTTACCAATGTCTGTTGGCGTCATGATTTTGATGATTTTGTGGTTGGGCCAGCCAATGCTATGGCAGTTGCTGCTGCTCACGACATTTGTGAACAAAAAGATTTCATAGAAACACTTTTTGTCACCGCCTCATCGGGGCTTGGAAAGACACATCTTATCCATGCCATTGGACAGAATGTAGCCAAGAAAGGAACACGCACAAGGGTTGGCTACCTTACGGCAGAGGATTTTACGTCGCACTTTGTGCGCGCAAGTCGCAATAGTCAAATGGATACCTTTAAGTCTTCATTGCGAGATTTAGATATCTTACTCTTGGAAGATGTACATTTATTTCAAGGGAAAGAAAAAACACAAATCGAAGCTCTTGCCACAATTAAGAGCTTACAATGTAAAGGTAAAAAAGTAGTATTAACGTCTTCGTTTAGTCCTAAGGAATTGCAAAAAGTGGACAGTCAACTTGTCTCGCATTTTTGCTCCGGAGTGTTCGCAAGCATTGACAAACCATCGCACGAAATGTGTCGAGAAATTGTACTTCACAAGGCTCAAAAGCAAGGAGTACATCTACCTAATAATGTTGTGGATGTTTTGGTTGAACACTTACACGAAGATGTTCGCCAACTGGAAAGTTGTCTTAAAACCTTAATATATAAATCAAAACACTTAGGCCGCAGTTTGAGTATTGAGCTAGCCTTGGATATCCTAGCGCAATTTATGCCAATGAGCTCGTTACTGTGTATGGAACAAATAATTGCTCATGTGTGTGCATCCTTTAAGCTTGATGAGAAACAATTAACCTCTCGTAATCGTAGCAAAAATTATGTGCTTGCCCGTGATACCGTTTATTACTTGGCTCGCAAACACACAAATTCAACACTGGCAGAAATAGGAAAACGTCTCAATCGCCGTCATTCTACTGTAGTAAAAGGAATTTCAGCTATTGAACGTCAATTACATAGTCAAAGCACTACAGGCAGACAGGTGGCAAAAACCTTAAGACTTGTGGAGCAAAATGCAGGGATAAGGATGGCTTAGATCGTGTGCGGTTTTAATATAACTCTCATAAAGCCTTACTTGAAGTAGGGCTTTATGAGACACAATTACTCATTATCTTTCAAATCAGATTGTTTCTTTGTATGATCCAAGTATTCTTCTTCCACAATTGACGAATCTTTTGTGGAATCAGAAGAATCCTCTTCAATGTTCACACTATCCAAAGTAGAATCAAAATTATCGGCCTCAAGGTTTACACGATGCTCAGTTAAGTTATCGTCTTCATGATTCACATTATCATTCATAAAATCAAAAGGATTTTCTTCAAAATCAGCACTCTCTGGCTCCGCATGTTCAGGAATGGCTAAAATTTTGAGTTGTGCTATGCGCTCTAGCATAGAGGAGTCATGAGGAAGATGCTTTTGCGCTAGACTGTAAATATGTTCAATTTGAGCATAGTTTGGCATGGCAAGAGCAGCTTCCATGGCTTTCAAATAATGCGCTTCATTTTTTTGATGCTGCACCAAACTTTCACTCATAATCTTCATGGCATAAAGATATTGCCCATGCTGCATGAGTATATCCGCCACATGGAGAATAACAGTGGAATTGGTATAAAATTCTTGCGCAGCACGTTCCAAAAAGGCACTACCCCTGTCGTATTCACGCTTATGCAATAAATCATAACCTTTTTGCAAAAGCTCTTGTAGGCGCTGTTGATTTTTTTGCATTTCTTTAATTTTTTTATGCTGCTCACGCAAAATATTGGCTAATTCACGCAACACCGTGGCAAGAGCGCCTTCCTTGCCCAAATGATATTGAATTTTCTCGGGCTTTTCTGTCGGCAAAGGATTAAGCAACGAAAGAAGAGGAGGCGTTGCGCACAGGCTCTCCAAAAGTGCATTGATTTGCCTTTCAAGCCCATGCAACTTTGCCGGGTTTTTATTTTCCGGAAGATCACGCACAAGACATGCTGCTATACCAAGATTGTCCAAGGCGCGTAAAATATCGCCCTTGTGCAAATAACCTTGCGTTTTTGCCAATTGATTGCGAATGTCTTTGGGAATGGTCATAAGGGCACCCTACTATACATAATGTACGGTTAATTGTTGATTTTATAAAATATTACGTTCGCCGCCACACTTCCTGCGCAAGCTGACGATTTTGCTCTAAAACTGCATAGGCTTGCCTTGGAATAAGCATTTCCAATTGCCTTTTGCAAAGCCAGCGCTCACGCACAAAGGTAGAGCTTATATCCATGCGTGGCAAGGGCATAAAATAAATATTCCCCCCCCGCTCGTCTGAAATAGCCGTATGCGGAACTTTTGCATACAAAGCCTCCCCTTCAACAATATGTGCCGCCGGCCAATGCTGACGTATGGTCTTTGAAAAAATGGCTGCATCACCATTTACCCTGGGGACAACGCCAAAATCTGCCCATTGCAAAAGCTCAGAACTCTTATGCCAATTGGGAAGGTCACACAGATTTTCCATACCCACTACAAAGAGCAAACGATACTGCGGAAAAAGCTCCGCATAATAACGTAGGGTATGATATGTATATGAAACCCCCTCACGCCGCCCTTCCACTGCATTTACCGTAAGTCCCGAAATATCTGCAAAAGCAGCCTCAAGCATAGCCAAACGCAAATCAAAGGGCAATAAACCCTGTGGATCTTTAAACACCGGCGTAGCGCATGGGATAATATCTACACTATCAATGATATAGGGCAATGTCGTGCATTCAAGCACCTCTATGGCAAGACGAATATGCCCCACATGCACAGGATTAAAGGTTCCCCCAAATAAAGCTTTATATTTTTTAGACATATATATCAAGACCTCTGAACAATTATTTTTATGAAAGTGCTGATTAATTCCTCCGGAGGGGAAGGGCTCCGCCCCTCCACCCCGCCAAAGGGGATAATCCCCTTTGGAAACCCTATCGCGTTTTATTTTCAACAAGTTGAAAATAAAACGAAGTACATTATAGTTTAAGCTAATACACTGTATTAAAAAAATTTCAAAAGAATTTTCCGCAAAAGCTTTTGGAAAGGTTCTTCCCCCCTCAAAAAAAATAATCAGAGCTTCCCCAAAAATCCTGCAACATATTCAGTGCCTTATTTTCTATCAAAAAAACCACTAATAGCCTGTTCCTCTACTATGCGTGCCTGAAAAAACTCATATTTTTCCAAAATAGCCTGTATATCTTGTATATTACAACTGTGTGCCGTGGTTTGCAGCACTACTTCCGGACACAGGCGTAAGCGAAATTCCTTAAGCCCCAAAGCGCTAAGTTCTTGCTCGGCAGCGTCAAGACGCCCTAGGAGTTGGGCGTTTACACTCATTCCATACTGTAAGCGTGTTAACAAACAAGGGCTGGCTTTTTGCTCGGGAAGGTCAAGTTCGCTGTAATCGGCAAGAATACGCACCATATTTTTTTGTATACCACATACAGCCAGCGGCGAAAATACAGCATATTCTTCCAGCGCACGTAAACCGGGGCGATGCGCATGCAAATCATCAGCATTGGTACCGTCACACAAAGTACGCCCTTGCTCACGAGCGATGACAGCAAAAACGGACAACATATGTTTTTTACAATAATAACAACGTTTTACACCATTGCTCTTTGTACCTTCAAGCTCAGACACATCCACAGCATGTGTAAACACTTTTAGTCTTCGCTCACGGCACCATTTTAAGGCAAAGCGCGTTTCAGCACTTGGAATATGCGCACCTGTAATATTGAGGAGCAATATATCGCAACCTGCTTTTTGTGCGGCATGTGCCACAAATCTGCTGTCTAATCCGCCGGAAAAGGCCAAGGCCAAGGGCGAATGCGCTTGCAGCTCATATTGTAATTTTTGCCAAAGTTTAAGCGGCATAAGACGCTCTCCTTAAAATGCGATGTTAAGGAAGTATTGGATACACTGATTAATTATTTTTTTTTGGGGGAAAACCTTTTGTGAACAAAAGGTTCTTCCCCCAAACCCGCGTTGCTCTCGATTTGCGTAAAGCTCGCAAGCTCGCTAACGCAAACGACTTCGCCGCCCGTTGGGTCGGCCTTTCCAAAAAACTTTCACGGAATTTTTCTTACGAAAAATTCTATTAAAATATGCTTATAGATTCAAACACAACTTATTTCGGTTTACGTGGTTTTTGCCTTAATTCAGCAACAATAAAAATAACCTTATTTTTCAATCTCTTACCACATTTTTAATTTTTGCTAGCTCATCCCGATAGGGATGAGCAATGGGCGCGTTTTGAAAGGGGA
>CAYJJP010000164.1:0-5262 GCA_964370525.1 uncultured Desulfovibrionaceae bacterium
TATAAGGCTGCATGGAAAGATGAGGAAGCATTTCGGCAGGTTGTGTATTTAAATGCGCTTGGCATTCCTGCAGCTCTTTATTTTGGAAAAAGTTTTACGGAAAAAATATTATTGCTCCTGCCTGGTGTTTTGTGTGTAATTGTTGAGCTTTTAAACTCAGCCATTGAAAATGTCGTTGACAGGATTTCCCTTGAATCTCACGAATTGTCTAAAAAGGCTAAAGACATGGGTAGTGCCGCCCAGCTAAGCTCGCAGTGTTTTTTGTACGCTACTTGGCTAGTGTACTTTTTATGTACTTGGTAAAATTTATTATTTGGATTTTATACAATGGATACTCCCAATACTTCTCATAGTGAACAGCGACCAAATAGGGGCTTCCTTGCTCTGTGTGCACTTTTTTTCATTAATTTAGTTTTTGTTTTATATGTGCAGACTGTTTCAAATATAGAATTTCAGGGTAATTATTTATCGATTTTATTTACGCGTAGTTATATTACTCGGCTTTTGAGCGATCTTGCCTGTATAGGCATAATTTTACTCCTTCCCAAAATACTTCAGCGCATTATTTTTAGTCTGAATATATTGATATGTATTGCTATTTATGTGTATATACAAACGCTTGGCAATATCCCTTCGCTAACTGCCATCATAAATTCTTTGAATCATGCTCAAGGTGTTCCGCTATCTACCTATATTTCTTTGGAAGTCTTGCTTGTGCTTGTGCTCACCGTTGGGGTAATTCAACTACTCATATCATATACCCCATTGTTTTCCGATGAGAAAACCCTCAAGTATATGCTGGCATTATGTGTAATTGTTCTTTCCATGCAGTTGATTTCCTTTGTGGTACGTCCTTTTGGTTTTCAAAATCCTCCCATGGCTGATTTAAGCGGTTATTTGCGTAACAGTATTAATGCGCGCGGTTTTATTATCACTTTTTTGTATGAATGGCAGGCAGAGCTTTACAACAAGGCTGAAGGGGTTTTTTCCAAGGAAAAAGCAAAGCTCACAAAAAATATTCAACACTTGCCCATAGTTGAGGTGGGTGAAAATATTGTTATGATTCAAGTGGAGTGTCTTGGGTATGAGTTGCTAAATGCAAAAGTTAATAAACACTTGGTTATGCCTTTTTTGCATAATTTGCAAAAAAAATCCGTTGTCTTAAAAATGGATGGCGTTAAGCTTTTAGGTTCTGCCAATTCAGATTATGAAATGCTCACCACGCGTAAGTCGTCTGAGCAATTTATGGCATATGATTTTGTGAAGGATTTTTCGGATAATATAGTGGAAAAGCTTGCTCAGAGAGGCTTTGCCACACGCATGTTTCATAACGTATACGGACCATTTATGAATTTGCAAACCGTCTATCCGATAATGGGCTTTCAAAAAATGCATTTTGCCGAAGATATGGGCAAGGCCGGCTATACGCACATCAAGCAGTGGTATGCAAAAATTTATTCCGATGCTGATTTATTTGATTATATAATGACCAAGGTACCGAAATCTGAAGCGAAATCGCTTGATTTCATTATTACTATTTCTATGCACGAACCGGATTACACAGCTCACTCAACCAAACCTTTCGGTGACAATAAGTCTGCGGCATATTATAGGGCTTGTCTTGATACAGATGAGGCTATTGCTAAATATTATGAGAGTTTAAAGGATGGTACTACTGTTGTGATTTGGGGAGATCATCGCTCATATTTTGGCGAGCCGACACCCTTTATTCCTTTTATTGTACACACAAAAGGCACTTCAACGCCGTATTTGGATGCAAATACCGTATATACTCGCACAGATATGTCGCATTACTTAAGGCGATTGCTTAAAATGCAATAATTTTCGGAGCATGAAGGCGACAGCTGACTGAAGCTTATTGCAAACGATGAATAATGCCGGTTTTGCTTAACTCTGTATTTTCTTTAACATAATCCAAGGCGGATTTATTGTTTTTATCTTTTGGGCTTAAGTTTGCGCCATTATTAAGAAGTTTATTTATGTTTTCAGGAGTTTTATTGTTGACCGCTCCAAGCATAAGCGCCGTTTTTCCTTCAATTTCTTGCGCATTTACATGGGCTCCGCGTGCCAATAATGTTTCAATTATTCCGTCATTGGGGTTGAGCGTTATGGCTGCCATAAGCGGCGTCCATTGTGCTTTGTCGCGCGCATTCACATCTGCTCCGTGATCGAGCAAAGCTTCAATAACTTCGGGGTGCCCGTTGCTTGCAGCCGCATGCATGAGTGCATTCCAATCCTGCTCGTCTTTATCGTGTACCTTAGCGCCCTTAGCTAGTAGTGTCTTTATAACTTCAGCATCTTTATTCAAACTGCTGGCTAAAATGAGCGCAGAATTTCCTTTAGCATCACGAGTGTTTATGTCGTAGCCTTGTTCCAGTAATTCTTCAACATGCTTCTTCTTAGCTGTTTTCCAAAATTCATGGGCTAAAAAGGGGTTGCTCTTGGAATCTCCCAATAATTGGGTGCTTTGCGGAGCGGGTACAGTGATGGGTGCAGGCGCATTGCTAATGCTTGCGGAATGTTCATTTAAAGTACCGGCATCGCTATGAGTGAGCAGTAGATCAATGACTTCATCGGATGCAGCATTGTTTACTGCATTATTATAGGCTGCAATGACTTGTTCGGAATTGTTTTGCGCCCCTTTTGCAAGTAAGAGCTGCAAAGCTTCAAGCTTAGGGTTTGCTGTGCTTAAAAGGCTAAGCGCTGAGTCTCCGTTAGCATTGACAGCGTTAACATCGCCGGCATAATTTTCAACGAGGGTGCGCAAAATGCTTGCATCTCCATTGTATTTTGCTGCAAACATGAGCGCAGTGCTGCCATCAACAGCCTTGGCTTGGGGATCAGCTCCTTGCTCCACAGCTTCTTGTATGCTCTCAACACTGGCGTTTTCCCAAAATTTTTCGTCAAAAAAGACATTGGCTGCATGGGAAGTTGTGGCCAACAATAGGAATACGGTTACTATGAGCGCTCTTTGTAACAAAATATTTTCCGTCCTATTTTTTTTCGCGTATATAGTTGCCGTCTAACATAACGCCATGACCTAAGTATCCGGAAGTTTTAAAGTCGTCCGTTGTTTTTACGGTAATTGTTTCGCCTTTAAGCAAAATTTCCCCGATAATAGCTCCGTCACCGACATTTTCAGCAAAAATAAGTAAAACATCTTTTTTATCAGACTTTTTGCTCACAGCCTTCAGTTTGCCTGAATTAAAGGCTCCGCCCTTTTGTACAAGGGAAAATTCCAAAAAATATTCTTCTGTATTTTTTTGTTTCTCTAAAAGTAAATATCCGTCGTAGCCATTTTCTGCATTATAATAACCTTGTGCCATAACAGGATTTTTGCGGAAAAATTCAAAGCGAGCTTCGGCTTTTGCATAGTCGGCGGCTTCGCTATAAGCATCAATCCATGCAGTTTGCGCACTTTCGCCTGCTGCCGTGAGTGCTTGTGTGTTGCCGGTAATCATGGCAGCGAGCTCTTTTTCAAGCTTTGCAAAGGATTTTTTGTCTAATACTTTTTCAGCTGCTGCAAGGGCTGTAGCATATTCGGACTGAGCTTCACTATAGTGTGCATTTTTTAAAAGAGCAGAATTATCCTTGGGTACGGGAAAGGCTGCTGCATTATCGACGGCGAATGTCCACAAAAATAAACAACAAAAAATTAAGTAACAATATGTTTTCATAAAATATCCACCATTGCTTGATGTTAAAGTAAGGGTATTGAATCTTTTTGATAATTGCAAATATGTTCATATTTTGCAAGTAAAAGATTTATATTTATTTTTAGTTGTTTACAAAAAATAAAGGCCGTTCATTTTCAAAGGCGTCGCACTATAGTGAAATGTGTTTTAATCATCTTTAATACTGAAAATTCTCTGTTTTGGAGCAATGTGCCAAAGATATTCTCCTTTACATTTTTATGCGGATGTCGTAATTGCTAATGCATGTTATTGAAAAATTTACTATAGGAGTTTACAATGGGAAAATTTATTTCATTTAGGCATGGGGTTGTGACTGCATTTTTTTGCTTAAGTATCGTGTTTTTTGGGACACAAAACATTGCACATGCAGGCGAGAGTTTGTTTAATAAAGCCTATGATCTTGAAGAAGCGGGCAAATATGCTGAGGCTGCTAAGTTGTATTTAGAAGCAGCAGAAAAAGGATATGCGGATGCGCAAGCAAATCTTGGCTTGCTCTACGAAAATGGTACCGGTGTTGAGCAAGATTTTAAAAAAGCTGCTCATTGGTACCAAGAAGCCGCAAAGCAAAATAACAGTTACGGACAGGCATTTCTTGCAGAACTTTATTATTGGGGAGATGGCGTGGAAAGAGATGTTAATAAAGCTGTCGAATTGCTGGAAGCGGCAGTAAAACAAAATAATTCTTTTGCACAATACAACTTGTCCTCACACTATCTTCATGGCGAAGGTGTTGAGGCCGACCCAAAAAAAGCTTTTGAATTATCCCAAAAAGCCGCTGAGCAAGATGAAATAGGCTCCAGAATACAATTGGCACATTTTTACTTTGAAGGCATTGCCGTAGAAAAGGATTATGAAAAAGCCGTGGCCTTGGCACGTAAAGATGCAGAAGAAGAAGACCCCGACGCTGAATATTTTCTTTCCTTAAGATATGCTGACGGAAAAGGCGTTGAAAAAAACGCCGCAACCTCAGTGGAATGGGTAATAAAAGCTGCTGAACACGGCTCTGCTGAAGCTCAGCACGACCTTGCTGTATATTATGAGTCAGGCACCGTTGTAGAAAAAGACCTCAAAAAAGCTGTGGAGATGTATCGTAAGGCCGCAGAACAAGGTTTAGCTAAATCTCAAAACAGCCTTGGTATTGCCTATGAGTATGAAGAAGGTATTGCACAGGATTTGGAACAAGCACGCATGTGGTATACGAAGGCTGCCGAACAAGATGACGCTTTTGCCCAGTATAACCTAGCCCAGCTTTATGGCAAGGGAAAGGGCGTTAAGCAAGACATGAAGCAAGCCTTTTACTGGATAGAAAAGGCCGCAAAACACGGTATTGCTCCAGCGCAGTTTAACCTTGGCTATCAATATTTTGAAGGCCTTGGCGTTGAAAAAGACCTTACGAAAGCCGCTGAGTGGTATCAAAAGGCCGCCGATCAAGGCAATGCCGAAGCGCAAAATAATCTTGGGATAATGTACCTAAAGTCAATTGGAGTGAAGCAAGATATGAAAAAATCTGTTGAACTTTTCCGCCTTGCCGCAAAACAAGGGCATA
>CAYJJP010000165.1:0-5260 GCA_964370525.1 uncultured Desulfovibrionaceae bacterium
GTTTTTTAGCCTTTTTAATGGCATCTAACATTTGCTTAGCGGCCTTTTCTGGACTGGCCACCCAAAAGGGTTTGTCCGTCTGCATCATGGCTGTATCAATAAATCCCGGACAGAGTTCTGTTACCACAATGGGGAGCTTTTGCTTTTTTGCCCACGAACGCAGCCCATCAAGATAGAGTGACATGTAGGCTTTAGACGCGCCATAGGCAGGAGCTTCTCCATCACCCATATATTTTGCAATGGATGAAATGCCGGCTAAATGCCCATAACCTTGCTGTGCAAACAATTTCATTACGCACTGCGCTATATTTGTAAAGCCAAGCACATTCGTTTTAATAGTTTGCTCTTCTTGATTCCATGTTAGTTGAGGGTTCACAAAGCCCGTTCCGGCGCTCACAATCACTAAATCAATTTTTCCGTGCTCTGCCCATATGTTGCCAATTTGGGCTTGTGTTCTTGTTACATCATCAACATCCATTTCGCAAACGCTTACAGATGCGCCCAAGGTTTTCTGTACTTCTAAGAGCTTATCTATCCTACGAGCTGTCATTACCACACCCCATCCTTCCGTTATAAGTAGGTTGGAAAGTGCGAGACCAACTCCAGATGACGCCCCAATAATCAATGCTTTTTTCATGTTTTCCTTCACAATGTAAATATTGCTATATATAAAAGATGTTTATTGTTTTACAACAAGCTAGGTATAAAATTACAATATAGTAACTGCAATAACAGCATGATAAGTAATCTTGGTTTAAAAATAGTGCAAGATATTATTTCTTTACCCTTATGTGGGTTACATTCTTGCCAAAAATCTCCATTTGTACTATGTCTATTTCATATTGCTTCATTCTATATAATAAAGGAGATATTATGACAAAACTCGAAACTTATTTAGGATACTTCACATTTTTGGGGTGCATAACGGTGTTCTGCCTAACTTCCCTACATTTCTATTACCTTGAAATGCTCAACGTAGCCGTTTCGCCAAGCACGGTTTTCGGGGCAGGAGTTTTCTTAACGTTTGCACTTATTTATACAGCCTACTTAGTTAAAGTGAAAGGTAATTACGCTCAAAGAGACTATGAAACCACCATTAAGCAGCAGCAAAAACAACTCCGTTTTCTGCTTGTTGTAGTAATACCAAGTCTAAAAAGGGAAATTAAAAATTTTCAATCAATCATTGGCATTTATGAGCAAACTATTGTACAGTACAAAGACATTGTAAGCTCGTTTTCCACAAAGCTTGCCATTGGTATCATCTCTCAACTTGAGCAAGCTATAGTGCTTTTAAACGGTAGTAAGAGCGCAATATTTCAGCTAAAGCATAATATCCAGAACACATTATCTTCAAATAATAGCCTGTTAAAACTAACGAAAATACAGCAAAGCATCATAGATAATTTGCCTAAGCTAGATGGGGCAAAGAAAGTGTCCAAAGCCAAAGTTAGTTCATTCCAAATCACAAAGGATTATCACAATATATTTGATTCCATTCAAAAAGCCATCATGCCAAGGCACAGCTTTAAAGATGTTCTGGGAGTTCTGCAGAGCACCTATCCAGAAACTTCCCCCTTTGAGGGGGAGCAGTACCGTTTTTATTTTGGCGATAAGGTCATTAAAGAAAGGATAGGTCATGCTTACAAGGGAGAAATTAAGCTGAGCACCCTTGAAAAAGAGTTTTCTATCTACAGAAAATCCAAGAAATAGTATTAAAATGCATAGTTAATAAAAATTTTTACGATTTTTGAAAAATATTTTTCGTAAAAATAAAAAAAGCATGTAATCTTCCGTAGGTTGCATGTTTTTTTTACGTTTTAGGAAATCGTAAAATTAAACATTTGATTTTACATAATATTTCTTGCTATTCCTTCATAAAACATCATGGAGGACAAAGTATGAATCACAAAAAAACACAGCTTGCCACCTTGGAGAAAAACCTTCCACCAGTCATTGCCAGAAAGGATATAGACAAATACCTTGGCGGTCTTATCAGCAGTGGCTACCTTGCAAATCTTGATAGAGAGGGAGTTGGTCCTAAATCTCTTAAATCAAAATCACAGCGGCGTGTAGCTTACTTACGCGAAGACCTCATTGCATGGCTTGGTAATTGGTTGGATGATTAGGGGCGCGTTATGAATAATATTTTCTATCAAGTCAAAAACGCCCTTGAGCCACGTTTGCCTGATGTGCTTTCTGAACTCTTGCCCGGTGGCAGAGTTCAGGGGCATGAATATGTTTGTGCTTCACTGGAAGGTGGAGTGGGCACGTCCTGCTCCACCAACATCAACACGGGTAAAGGTAGTGATTTTGCCACTGGCGAGGCATGGGGTGATATCATCGCCCTTGCCGCCAAGGTGTGGGACGTGAAGCAATATGAGGCGGCAAAGAGGTTAGCTGAACAATATGGCGTTCTTAGGTCAGTTCCTATGCAGAAACAGCAACCAGCAGAATTTATACCCATTGTGCCCATTCCTGCTACTGCGCCACAACCCCCTCAAGCGCATCATCAATACGGTAGACCCAGCAAGTTATGGACGTATAGAAACGCACAAGGTCAAATATTACAGCATATAGCTCGTTTTGATACGCCGCAAGGCAAAATCATCTTGCCATTAACTTACGGCAAACAAGGCAATATTGCAAAATGGATGTGGAAAGCTTTGTCTGCTCCACGGCCTTTGTATAATCTACATAAGCTAGCGCAGACCACCAAGCCCATTCTTATTGTAGAAGGTGAAAAGACCGCCGATGCCGCACAAGTTCTTTTTCCAAATCATACCGTAATCACTTGGAGCGGCGGCGCACAGGCTGTGCACAAGGCGGACTGGTCAGTCTTGCAGGAGCGTAATATTACCTTGTGGCCTGACCATGACCAAGCAGGTCACAAAGCCATGCTGGAGGTGGCAAAGATTCTCACCCCATATACAAAGAATGTGCGCATGGTTACTTTGCCGTCAACATTACCTGAAAAATGGGACTTGGCTGACAATATTCCAAGTCATTTCGATGTAAACAAAGCTCTGCAGGAGGCTTTGCCTGTAGCTGACTTCCTGCATCGCTTTTCCAATATAAAAACAACAGACACACCCCCGCCCCCTCATGTTGATTCCGATGACTTATCACTCAAATCGTGGCCAAAGTTTTCTTGGGAAGCTTGTCCCGGACTTCTGGGTGACTTTGTTAAACTGGCCACATGCAATAGTGAAGCTGATCCGGCTGCGGTTTGCATTACGACCTTGGTGCGTTTTGCCGCTGAGGTGTATGCCTTTGGGGAAAAGCAAGGACCGCATATTTATGTGGGTGAAACGACACATCCGCCACGGCTTTTTGCTGTCATTTGTGGCAATTCCAGTAAAGCTAGAAAGGGCACGTCACGTTATCCGGTGGCTACGCTTTTTGGACGCGATTATTGCCAAGAGCAAGACTTGCGTTCATGGAAAGTCGCCTTGCCAGCCAAAGAAAGCGGCGGCCCGCTCTCCACAGGTGAAGGGCTAGCCTTTCATGTCCGAGAAGAATCCGATGAAGAACGTAATCGCCAACAGAAAAATAATCCGCATTTGCCCTTGCGTGACAAGGCAGACAAGCGGCTTCTCATATCCGATGAAGAGTTTGCCACGGCACTTTCCTGCATCAAGCGTGAGGGCAATACGCTTTCCATGGGCATTCGTTGCTTTTGGGATTCTGGCGATTATGCACCGCTGACCAAGAACAATCCCATCACGGTGAAAGGTGCGCACATCAACATCATCACCCACATCACCATGCAGGAGCTAGCTTTGTGCCTTGATGAAGTGCAGGCGGTGAATGGTTTTGGTAATCGCTTTTTGTGGATATGCGCAAGGCGTTCCAAGCTTGTGGCCTTGCCTCCACGAATGCCAGAAAGTGAAATTGCTTTCATGCAAAGGGAGCTTTGGCGGCTGGTGGGACTGGCGCAAAATCGTGGCCTCATGAGCATGAATGCAGCGGCACTGGATATGTGGAAAAAAATATACCCTGAACTATCAAAAGAACACAATGGTTTTGCCGGAAGCATCATTAATCGCAGTGAAGCTCAAACGCTTCGCCTTGCACTTGTGTATGCACTTCTTGATGGTCAAGCCGTCATAGCTGAACGACACTTGCAAGCGGCACTTTCGCTCTGGAACTATGCCCAAGAATCCGCCTTGTACATTTTCAGCGACAGAAGCTCTGACCCTCTTGAGGAAAAAGTGCTGAGCATTTTGAAGGCAGGTGCACTTACGGCTACAGAGCTGAGTAATGCCCTACAAAGGCATGTACCTCGTGAACGTTTGCAACCTGTTTTACAGCGTTTGGAAGCGCAAAGAAAAATCACCATCATCAAAGAAAAAGGGGCTGGCAGGCCACGCACAATTCTCACATTGAATAAAGGTGGCGAAAAATCATCTTTAAGCGAAAAAAGCGAAAAGTGCGAAGAAAGGAGGGACTATGCTTAATTGTATAAATTCGCATAATTCGCATTATTCGCTTAGATTATATATTTCGCTGACCTTTGCGGTGTTGATGTGCTTTGCCGTCACTAAGTCTTTTAGCCAGCCTACCCAACGTGGCCACATTCCGCTTCGCTACATGTTGCCTGTCGTTGGGGCTGGTGGGGGATTACATCCCCTCAACCCCTGTTTAAGCGTGCCTTTTATGTACTTTCGTTATCTTCCAGAAACGAGCAGCACACAAAAAAACACGCTTGCGAAAAAAGGCAGTTCAAGATGAAGTCCACCCCCAAACGCTCCCTCCGTAATGCCATCATTAAAATGCGTGTGACTCCAGAGGAAAAGGACATCATCACCGCCAAGGCTGAAGCCCAAGGGCAAACCGTAACCGAATAGACACGGGGGAGGACAAACAATGTACATGAAAGTCTTCCCACACGGACAAGGTAACGGACATGCACCTACGCATTATCTTGTACGCCAAGATTACCACGGACGTGATGAAAGTCCGCCTCAAGTGCTGCGTGGCAACGTGGAAACTACACGACAGCTCATAGACAGTCTTGAAACCAAATGGCGATTCACGGCAGGGGTGCTGTCATGGCATCCCGATGACAAGGTTACGGAGGAGCAAGAAGAAAAGCTTATGGACGATTTTGAAGCCGTGGCTTTTGCAGGGCTTGAGGCTGACCAACGCAACATTCTGTGGGTACGTCTACATCAAAGAGCATACTTCATAAAATTTAAGAGCTTCTTTGTTGATTTTATGAAGATATGCTTGGCCATGCAGGACATCATGAATTGTATTT
>CAYJJP010000166.1:0-5258 GCA_964370525.1 uncultured Desulfovibrionaceae bacterium
TGATTCGTAATCAGTAGGCCAAGAGTTCAATTCTCTTAGTTGGCTCCAGAAATTTCAAGCACTTACAGAAATGTAGGTGCTTATTTTTTTGTGCAAGGCTTGAATTTATTAAGTTTGTGCAAGGTTTGTGCAAGGTTTTTTTAGGTGTATATTTTGTGCAAGGTTTTGTGCAAGAAAGTTGTGCAAGGTTTTGTGCAAGGAAATATATCTGCTTTATCCGACTGTTCAAATTCTGTCAAAATTTTGGTGAGCATCTGTCAAAAGTATGGTGTCATTTTGGCTAGAGTATGGTGAAATTCTGTTTAAGTTTTGGTGAAATAATGGTCAAATTCCGTCACTTTTTTGGTGCAATAATAGCCGTATATCAGCATTCAAATACATCTGCTTTATCGGGGTGAAAAATATACTGTATTAAATTAAGGTGTTAGTCTTTGCGCATACGTCAAAGAATGGATTGCCCACAAGTTGCTCATTGCCTTTTGGTGCTGGGTATGGTGCTATATTTTGCCAAGGGTATTCTTGCCGCCGGTAGTAGTTTGTATAATCACCTTGAAGCCATTCAGCGTTATGGCATGGTGGCGGCTCATGTACATGTAAATTTTTTTTAGCATTGATTAAGAGCAATCGGACATCATCGGAGGTATATATTTTTCCATTTGGCTTTAGGTAATTACGCAACCGTAGAATCAAAGCAATGGAGTCAAGACTTGTATGCTGTTTGCTCAATTCCAATACCAGTTTTTCAATATCGTGTTGTGGCTTTTTAGCTATACTGTTAGGGTGTGTGAGTTTGCGTAGATACTCCCAAGATGTTCTGCCTGTCCACGCTTTCCCTTTTGAAGTCTTAAATCCTTTTGCGTTAAGCTGTGCCGCAATTTGTGTATGATTACCACCTTTATTTGCTTCCTGTAAATATGTCTCGGAATCTATTTGCATAAAACACCGTTTCAGCGATTTTTTTGTTTTGACCCATACCCTAGGTCATCTTTTTTATTTTCGTCGCTTAGAATGGACGTGGTGACGGTCTTAAATTCAAAGTTAAAGCTCTGCAAGGTTTAGAATCCTGTTATCAGACACCATTTTTGAAATATCCAATTTCCCTTGGCTGTATAGCTCATATCTAGTCTTGCCAAGGATAGAGCGCACAAATTGAGGGTCGGTCTCAAGTTGTCTTCTCAACCATGTGTTATAATTTTCTTGTGTCAAAGAGCTTGAATTTACAGTAAATTTTGTGCTTGTAGAACCGTCACGATGATTGACTTGCCTTGAATCCCATTTAGTGCCTGGTCTTGTAAGCGGCGGAAATTCTTCAAAAAATGGCACAAATAAGCACCGACAATTTATGTGCCTTGGCAAGCTGGGTCTTGACTCGTTTTGCTCAAAAACACGTCCATCATCTTTCCCACAAATTAAACAATTCCTATTATCTAGCGTGGCGCAATACATCCATTGATAGTCTAAATCTTGTGCAAATTCTTTTATACTTGTTTCTCTTGCAAGATTGCTCATGGTCATCAATGAAGTTCTCGACAATGCCATCACCGCTGGTCGTGAAGCTTCAATGCCATTTTGACGCATCAAGGAAGCGGTCTTTTGAACCGATAAGCTCTCAAGCATCGCCTGTCGGGCATTTTGCTTAATAAGCTCGGCACTTTTGCTTTCCATGCGCCGCAACCACTCAGAAAGTAAAAGTCCATCGACGGTGGTTGCTTGTTGCCATGCTAAAATCTGCGTTAAACTTAGTTTAGGACTGGGAATTTCTATGGTAAGAGTATTAGAAAGAACAGTATTTGTTTGCTTATAACTGTATTGTGAAGCATCGTTTATGCCGTCTTGCATCAATGGTGAAATTTGCTGTTCATAGACACCTGAAAGAATGGAATTGATTGCTTCGGCTTGTGCTTCAAGGTATTTTGATTTTCGTGTTAAGGTCTCAAGCTGCCAGTCATCGGCTTTGAGCATCTTTGCTTGAAGCTCAACAATACGTCCAACGATTATTTCAACCGTATCAGATAAGACTTTCAGCATGGAATCGGAAAGAGCTAGTGCCCTTGCATCGACAAAATGCTGTTGTTTCAATATGTTGTCATAAATTGCTTGATTGCTCATATGGTGAAAGTCCTGTATAAATTTTAGGGGAAACGCTAACATCCCATTAGCATCATTTTCGCACTCCCCAAAAGGTGCGGATATTCCTTTTTCGCCAAAAAAGCTGAAACAGCAAAGAAGTGCTGGCAAGCCCATGTATTTACATGCAAAGAATATCAACTGGCTTTTATGTATTGTGCATAACCACAATAATGGAAAATATTTTTTAAGGTGTTACTGGCTCTTCGACGGCTGGTGTGCCGATGCTGTGAAGAACGGCTGCACTCTTGCCGTGGTACAACGTAAAAGAGGCCAACCATTCAAGAGCTATCACCCTGAAATTGCCAACAAATCCTTGGTCGTATGCCTTCGGCTCAAAGCATTGGAGGCCAGTGGTAAATTCTCTGATGCCGAACCTGCAAGCGTAGATTTCATCGGTGAAAAGGTCGCCGCCCTCTGCATTTTCGACAATGTAAATCGGGACATTGCCATACATATCAAGCCGTTGACCAAAAGTGCCGTTGACCGTCTCGACGGCTTGACCAGCGGCACGGCATAAGTCATTGACTTTACGACGCATTTTCTTTCCCATGTACAAGGCACTAGGCAAGCCAACGACGGAATCAATCAAAGAATCTAAAGCACTTAGCGTCAAATCTGCACCACAATCAATGGACTGGTCATTAACAAGACGTGTCTTGAGTCCGTTAAAACTATTGGAATCTTGGGAAGAATCGCCATGGAAAAAAGCTGTATCAAATTTAACTGCTACGGCTTTGCCCTGACGTATTGTTTCCTCGCTGATAAGGTTTGAGCCACCCGCACCAGCTACAAGCAACTGAGCACGGTCAATCTCGGCTTCTGTACCAAAAAGTCTTAGCGTTTCAGTAACTTGTTGAACTGTACCGGTGCTTTCAGGGTAATTTGTGTTGTAAGCACGGAAACTTACGTTAGGCAAACTGGCTTCACGATTAAAAGAATAAGCATTTCCAGCTACTTGTGCGAATGGCAAAAGCTCCAATACAGGGCTTTTCATTGCAAGTGTCTGAATTACTGCCTTTTCCAGTGGATTTTGGTGCAATTTTGCAAATTCTGCTAGTGTATACATTTTTCTATCCTCTCTATTTTATTGTTTAAATGAATAAAGCATAAGCTCATGGGGTGACATTGCGTTAAGGTCAACGTCTTTTGGTGGCATCGGTCTTGCATGGTCTGGGCTGTTTTGCTGTTTTGGAGCATCAAAAAGTCCTAACGAATAAGCATCATTTACCCATTTAATACGGTCAGTTAGGTGCAATCCTTTAGGAATTAGACTGTGATACTTTTCAGGTATTTTCAAAGCTAAGTCATTGAAAACAGACTCTAAAGTTGCGTTGTTCGCCGTTTCTGCTGCCTTGATAGCATCAATTTCGGCTTGAAGTTGCTCGACGGTTTTTTGCTCTGGTTGCGTTGCTTCTGTTTTTTGCTCAGGTGTTTCATTGGTTTGTAAATCGTTTTCCATTATAGAATCCTCCATTAAATGGTATTAACTTTATTAAATTCTTGGTTAAAATCTTTTATTTCTAAGAGCTTAACTAAAGCTTGCTCTCGGCTTAGGTCGGGGTCTCTCATCTGCATAATGTCCGCTAGGTCGCAAAGTCCTAAATTCAAAAGCATTTCTTGTGTTTTCAGTTCATCAAGTGGGGTCGTTTGTGCTTTTATCTCATGGAAATTCACAGTTAAGCTTGCTTTATTGCTTACTTTTTCGGTATTGTGGTAATTGTTCACAGTGCGCCATAAATCGAATATCTGCCGTTCATATCTGCTAAAAAGTGATACAGAATCGGCTCGTTGCTCCATCAATTCGGCAGAACTCACGATTTTAGAAATTCCGCTTTCGGCTGTTGGTTCTGTGCTCATGCTATCGGCTGGCAATCCATGATTGACGGCTTGCTGCTTGGCGACAAAATCAAGACTTGATAGAATATCCTGTATCGGTGCTTTTGTGGACTTAAAATCAAAGCTCGCATTCTCTGGAATGCTTAAAAATGCACTTGGACCAATACCAATAGCATCTTGAATTGAATTGCTTTTATTATTCCCACTTAGAACAGGAACACCAAAACCTTGCATTCTAAGTATATAAAAAAGCTCACTTAATAGTAAATTGCAAGCTTGTTGAGCACTTGCTAATGAATTAAGTCCATCCAACCAATAAACATTTACAGGGCTTTGCTTGAAAATATGGATAAAAGGAAGCGTTTTGTAGACGTTTTCCTCTTGTGATATTAAATCATAATTATAATTGAGCTTAGAAACGGTGCTATCAGTCCACAAAGTATATTCTTTTTGATTATCATCATTGTAATTTGTAATACAAACGCTTGAAATATTTTCTGGTGAACCATCACAAGTTATGTCATATTCATCAGGATAATATAAATCTATGGCTGCTTTCCCGTTGCGCCATAGAATTTTTACTAAAGCGTTTCCGCATAATGTAGAAATTTTATTGCATTGCTTTAATTTAATACCTAAACCAGCATTTTTTTCAAAGTTAGAAAAAAGTAGTGTGTCTCTATCTGTGCCATCTGCTAAAGAGCGAATTGCATCAACACAATAAACACTGCTTAATCTATCAGTGATTTTCTTTAAGAAATTAAGTGTTACAGGAAATATGTCTTGAGCTGTCCTTTTTCCTGCATACAAACGTTGAATATGTTCTTGCAAAATATCAAGCTGACTATCATCATACATATCAAGCAAGCGTCTTGAATGCTCTTTCCTGCGTTCATTTTGGCTTATAACAGACTGCTGGAAGCCTTTTTTTAGTAATTGTGAACCATTCATCGAAAACATATTTTTAACCTCTTAAATTCGCTATAGAATAGCTGTCATGCCATTGTGTGTGCATATATTTCTAAAAAATTGCTGTATAGAAAGTTCATTGTCAAGATTGGTGCTTGAATATTGATTATATAGTTTCTTGACCTCAAAATAAGTTTGGCATCTTTCACAACATTGTAAAATTAAAGCATTTTCATCATTAGAACGTAAAAAACACAATGGAGCATGAACACTTTTACTGTCGCAAACAATAGAATCAATGCTATATGAATCAATTTCTTTATTACGCAATGAATAAATCGCCCAAAGCATGGAGTAAATTCTATCATCTTTGTTTTGACGAT
>CAYJJP010000167.1:0-5195 GCA_964370525.1 uncultured Desulfovibrionaceae bacterium
GGCGCCGAAGGCGTTTGCGTTAGCTAGCTTGCGAGCTTTACGCAAATCGAGAGCAACGCGGGTCTGGGGGAAGAACCTTTTGTTCGCAAAAGGTTTTCCCCCAGAAAAATAATTAATCAGTGCATTCTTAAGGCAATAGTCACACTCTTATTTTTCTAGCGAGTACTTTTTTTTTGTATACATGGCAAGAAAAATTTTTTGCTTGCGCTTTTGCACCCCATATTATAATTACTCAAAAAACCGTGTCACAAAAGGAATACCTATGCATGTCCCATTGCTTAATGAATTAGTCATAATTTTTCTTATTTCCATTATAGTCAACACCATATGTAGTAAGGTACGTTTGCCGGCCACGGTAGGTTTTTTGCTTACCGGCATTTTATGCGGCCCTTCCTTGCTTGGTATCATTAAAAATGTACATAATCTGGATATTTTGGCAGAACTTGGCGTAGCATTACTCCTCTTTACCATTGGCATGGAATTATCCGGCGAGGCTTTAGCTCGGCTCAAAAAGCCGGTGTTTTTAGGCGGAAGCTTACAAATTGGACTTACTATCGCCTGTATCCTCTGTATTTATACCGTATTTTTAGATAAAAGCCTTGCCTTTGGTATTTTTTCCGGTTGCCTTGTGGCACTTTCTTCTTCCGCCATTGTGCTCAGGCTTTTACAAGAAAAAGGCTCCATCGCCACTCCCGCCGGTAAATTATCCCTTGCAATTTTGGTATTTCAAGACATTATGGTTGCCCCCATGATGCTCAGCGTTCCCCTGCTTGGCGGAAGCGTCAACCCTGAACCCTTGGCGGCGCTTTGGGCCTTTGCTAAGGTTGTGTTAGTGATGGGCGCCGTGTTTTTATTTGCAAAATTCGGCTTAAATCGCTTTATGGAAGCTGTGGTGCGCACGCGTGTGCGTGAACTCTTACTACTCACCACACTTGGGCTTTGCATGGGACTTGCTCTGCTCACGGCTTGGCTTGGCCTATCTCTTTCCCTTGGCGCATTTCTTGCCGGGCTTTTCCTTGCACGCTCAGAATACAGTATGAGCGTTGTTTCCGGTGTTCTCCCCTATCGTGATGTTTTCATGAGCATTTTCTTTATCTCTGTGGGTATGCTTTTAAATGTGGATTATCTTGTAAGCAATTGGGTTTCGGTTTTCGGAACTACATTATTATTTATAGTCATTAAAGCGCTTCTCATTTTGCCGGCGGTACTCATCCAAAAATATCCCATGCGAACCGCCATCATTACCGCACTTACATTGGCTCAAGTAGGTGAATTTTCATTTATTTTGGCAAACTCCGGCGTAGATGCCGGCCTGCTGACCGAAGAGCAATATCAAGCATTTTTAGCCATGAGTATCATAACCATGATGCTCACCCCAGCGCTCATGCGCTTTGCTCCAAACATTGCCAATGCATGTGTGCCGCACAGGCGTTTGAAAAAAACAGACTCGACAAGCCATAGCCAACATGAAGGCACACAAGAAAATAACAATGCCGATAGCCCTGAAAACAGCGAACTACCTGCACAACAAAACATTGATAATCACCTCATTATCGTAGGCTTTGGTATAAGCGGTCAACATCTGGCACGAGCAGCAAAAAAATGCTCCATTCCCTATGTCATCCTTGAAATGAATCCGGATACAGTGAAGCGTTTCCACGGCATTGAGCCCATCCACTATGGAGATGCCTCACAGCCTGCCGTTCTAGAACACCTTGGCATAATCACAGCCAAAGCCCTTGCCATTGTTATCTCTGACCCGGCAGCCGTGCAAGCAACCGTTGCTGAGGCCATTAACTTGAACCCTCACTTACAAATTATTGCTCGCACTCGCTTTGTCACAGAAGTTCCTACCTTACATACACTTGGGGCAAGCCATGTGGTTGCTGAGGAATTTGAAACATCGGTGGAAGTATTTTCAAGAGTGCTCAATCATTACCTTATTCCAAAGCAAGACATTGACGATATTACCAATCTTATCCGCCAAGAAAATTATGATATGTTACGCCCCTACTCTCAGCAAACCGGAGATTTGGCAACACTTATGGAACAACTGCCCAATGTGGGGACTTTTTCCATACGCCTTGAGCAAAATGCTGCGCTTTGCGGCACCAGCCTCATGCATTCGGACTTGCGCCAAAAATATGGTGTTATTGTGGTGGCGGTCAATCACGAGGGGAATTTCACCCCTACCCCCAATGCCGACTTTGTGTTGCAAGCCGACGATATTGTCTACCTCTTTGGAAGTCAGGACAAATTGCATGAAGCCACAAAACTGTTTCGAGCTGCATAAACACATATAATATAACAACTAACTAACACATCCATAAGAATTTTCTTTTTCATAAAAATCTTTTTCGAAGCATTCCTTAGCTGCAATGCAAATACGCATTGCAGCTTCAAAAATGCATTGGCTAAAACCCACGAAATCAGTAGAAAGCAATCCATTTTTACATTGCCAAACAATACGAAAAATCATAAAGTGCGCTTGCACTTCATTTATTGATTATTAACTTCAACAACAACGGTAAGTTAAAAAAATCACAAAACATGTGCTTTGAATTTCACTTTGGCACAGCACTTGCTATAAGAAAAACATAGTCTAGTGCTAATTTGTATTAACGTTTGTATGTAACTTTAAATTTTTTAGGAGTATTATTGTGATTATTGGTGTACCAAAAGAGATAAAAGCCAACGAAAATCGTGTTGCTATCACCCCAGCCGGCGTTGCCAGTTTAGTAGGCAACGGACACACTGTTTATGTAGAAGCTGGAGCCGGTCTTGGCAGCATGATTACCGATGCTGAATTCACAGCCGCCGGTGCGCAAATGTTGCCTGTTGCCGACGTATGGGCAAAAGCAGAAATGATCATTAAGGTTAAAGAACCACTTCCTTCTGAATATCAATATTTCCGCAAAGACCTTTTACTCTTCACCTACTTGCACCTTGCTGCCGAAGAATCTTTGACCAAAGCATTGCTTGAAAAAGGCGTTGTTGGTATTGCTTACGAAACAGTACAACCTCCAAATGGTTCCTTGCCCTTGCTTGCACCCATGTCCGAAGTTGCCGGTCGTATGTCCGTTATCGTTGGCTCCAACATTCTTGCTAAGCACCACGGCGGATGCGGTATGCTTTTAGGCGGCGTTCCCGGTGTTCCTGCTGCTAAAGTAGCCATCATCGGTGGTGGTATCGTTGGCACAAACGCTGCTAAAATGGCTCTTGGTCTTGGCGCTCAAGTAACCATTCTTGACAACAACATTGACCGTTTACGTCAGCTTGACGACATTTTCTCCATGCAAGTTACCACCATGGCTTCCAACAGCCACAACATCGCTGCTGCCAGCGCTGAGTGCGACTTACTTGTTGGTGCTGTGCTTATTCCTGGTGCTAAGGCTCCAAAGCTTGTATCCGAAGAAATGGTAAAAAATATGAAGCCCGGCTCTGCAATCGTAGACGTTGCCATTGACCAAGGCGGCTCCATAGCTACCATCGACCGCATCACCACCCACATGGATCCAACCTACATCACCCATGATGTTGTTCACTATTCCGTGGCCAATATGCCAGGTGCTATGCCCCGTACTTCGACCTTTGCTTTGACAAACGTAACCATTCCTTATGCAGTACAACTTGCCAATAAGGGCTGGAAAAAAGCTTGCCAAGACGACATCGCTCTTGAGCGCGGCTTGAACACCGTTGAAGGCAAGTGCACCTACGCTGCCGTAGCTGAAGCTTTTGACCTACCTTATGTAGATGCCAAAACTGTGTTAGCATAATAAGCTGATAAGGCTTATAAAAGCTACACAAGCTCACATTCAACCATATGAGGCTCCAAAATTTTTTGCGGAGCCTCTTTTCAAAATACGCCTAACATTAATGGAGAAAGAGATGTTTTATACTTATAATTCTGTGAATAAAATAGTCTATGGAGCGGGAGTTGTTGCACAAACCGGCGAACTTGCAAAAAGCATTGGTGCCACACGCGCCATCATTGTTACAGACCCAAGCCTTGCTGCACTTGGTTTGCACAATCCAGTTGAAGCTGCACTTGATACCGCCGGCATAGCACACTGTCTTTTCTCCGACGCAGAACTCGAGCCTTCCACAGGTTCCATCGAAAGCATTGCTAAACAAGCCATAGAATTTAAGGCTGACCTTGTCATCGGTCTTGGTGGCGGTTCCGCTCTTGACAGTGCTAAGGCAGCTTGCGTACTGCTCACCAACGAAGGCCCCATCGAGAAATATTTTGGCGTAAATAACGTTCCCAAACCTTGCGCACCAGCATTTTACATCCCAACCACAGCCGGTACCGGTAGCGAAGTAACTTCCATTTCCGTGCTCGCCGACAAGGCAAGCGGCGCAAAAATCGGTGTTGTGAGCGACTATATGTACGCAAAAGCCGTTATTCTTGACCCAGAACTCACCATAGGCCTACCTCCACACGTTACAGCCATGACCGGCATCGACGCCTTTGTTCACGCCATGGAATCCTATGTGGGCAAAGCCGCAACCGCTTTCACCGACGCCCTTAATTTACAAGCCATGACCCTTGTTGCTCGCAGCATCCGTCGTGCCTACGTTAACGGCGGAGACATTGAAGCCCGCACCGATATGCTCTATGCTTCCTGCCTTGCAGGCATGGGTTTCTCCAACACCCAAAACGGCATAATTCACGCCGTTGGCACAGCCGTACCTCGTGTGTATAACCTTCCACACGGTTTACTCATGGCTTGTCTTTCACCCATGTGCATGGCTTATAATGTTATGGCAAGACCGGACAAATATGCTGAAATCGCACGCATTTTAGGTGGAGAATACTACGCAGATACATTGACCATGGCCAGACAGGCTCCTGTGCTCATGAGTCAATTATTACAAGACCTTGATATTAAAGAAGGCCTTGCTCCTTACGGCGTAAAGAAAGAAGACCTTGAAGGCATTGCCACCCGCGCAGTTGGTGCTGCACGCCTCATGGGCAATAACCCACGCCCCGGTACAATCAAACAAGTTCATGACTTGCTCTTGGCAAACCATGCATAAAGAGACACTCAAACTCTAGCTATTCAAGCTTTGAACTTTGTAAATGCACTTTTCATTGTATGGAAAGTGCATTTTTTGGTGTATTTGGAGATCACTAAACACTACATAGTCGATGCTGAAAAACGCATTTTCATGCATTTTTCAGAAAGGCACGC
>CAYJJP010000168.1:0-5166 GCA_964370525.1 uncultured Desulfovibrionaceae bacterium
GCAGCGGCTTCCATTTTCAAGCGAACAGCTTCCGGAATTTCATGATTTGAGCTAATGCTTTCGGCATTGATTTGTATTTCAAGACCTAAACTCTTGAGAAGCTCCTCAATGTCTTTTGCCAGCGAACACTGCGGCCAGCGACCTTCAAGCTCTACCTTACCGCCAAGGCAGAGGGGGAGGGCAAGAATATAAGCGGCAAATTGCAAGTCCATGCCAAGCTCAGGCTCTGCGGGCGTAGTCAAGGGAAGCGGCGAGAATATAAGCGTATCTTGTTCACGTAACACGCTGGCATTGCAGGCGTTGAGCACAAAAAGAGCTTCTTCCATAATGGCTTCTCTTTCAGGATGTCCGGCTAAATTAAAGCGCATGGGGTTTTCCCAAAATGGTGCGGCAAGAAGCAGCCCAAGTACGCAATCAAAAGGTAAGTCTTTGGGAATGCTTACAGAGCTTGAGAATATCCCCGAGCACTCTATGCGCACAGGAAAACCGGAAGTTCCGGGCATAACATTGCTTAAACGTGCGCCAAGCATGGGTAAGAACGAACGCACTGCCGTAAGGTCTGCGCCGTTGAGCTGTGCTTCGCCAATGAATTTTGCTCGTGTATTGCCGCCCACATAGTGGCCGAGTAATAAGAAGAAGTTGAGTAAATCATTGCCCACATAGATGACTTTATCCGGCAAGGAAAGTCCGCCGCCTTGACGGGAAATAAGCGTGCCGCTGTCATCCCACGCAAGTGAGGTGGCGCATTGGTTGAACATTTTGATGCATTCTATTGTGGAATCATCCAATAAACTTGGAGACATACGGCAGCTAGAGCCGGACGCTCCCGCAAGCGCAAGGAAAAGACGTGAACGGCGGCTGCTCAGCGGTGCATGCATACGAATGTCCACCGGCAACTGTGGCGGAGCAAGGTTAAAGCCGCTACGTTTGGCCATACCGGCTTCCGGCTTGGCAGAAAAGGTAATCTCTTGAAAGAGCGTAAACAGCTGATGAATAATGCGTGGATCTCTGGTCATTTGCGTTGCCGCTTTTTCCCACGAAGCGCGCAATTCTTTTTCTTCGCGTGCCTCAAGAGTACCGGTCTTAACGCTCATTTTCTCAAGAATATTACAGCGACGTGCTAGCATTTTTAGCATGTCTTTGTCCATATTCATAATGGTTTCACGTAAGGGAGGGCGTTTTTCGGGACGCTTTGGGCGGTCGCCCCTGTCGCCACGGTCGCCCCTGTCTCCACGGTCGCCCCTGTCGAAGCGTTTTTCTGTGGAAAGATTCATTGCCGGCCGGCTTTGTGTATGTTCACCCGACACAGCGGCTTCGTTTACCGAATCAGTTGGCAACTGTTGTTCATAGCCACTGTCTGACGACATGTCATCATGGAAATTCTGCAGGCTTTGCGGCGTAGAAAATTCTTCATTGCTTGCAAAATCGTACGTGGCAATGTCGTCGTGATGGGAATGCTTGGAGTATTCCTCATGTTTTGAAAATTCTTCTCGCTGAAATTCATTTCTGGGCTTGCGAAAATCGCCGGAGTCCTTGCGATCATTATAATTTTTGCGGTCACCAAAATCCCTACGGTCGCCAAAGTTTTTGCGGTCATTAAAGTCTCTACGTCCTTTAAAATCTTTGTGATCGCCGTGGTCTTTACGGTCACGATAAGAGTCTCTACCTTTGGGAGCATCATCACGTTGAAACCTCCGGCCTTGGCTTTGGTAATTATCCCGTTGAAAATTGTCCCGTGAGAAATTGTCCTGCTGTCTATTGTCATACGAGCGACGTGGTTCGTCAGCATTATATCGCGAAGAAGTCGGCCTGTGTGGACGGTCTTGGTCATTTCTGCGTGGGCTACGACCTCTGTCATTATAATCCCCATAACCACGTTCTTTTTTGGAATCCCTAAAATCTTTGCGTGCGCCATCTTGCCCATAGCTTGGGCGTCGCTCACCGTAGGGCGTGCGTTCGCTGTTATGGCTGCGATTGCGCTCGGAAAAATCTCTTCTTCCATTATATTGCCCATCCGAGCGCTCTCTATTTTCAAATTTTCTTTCGCCGTAAGCATTGCCATCGGGTCTGCGGCGTGAATCATCATTTCTATTACGGTAAGAATCTCTGTCTGATTGGCGTTGTGGCTTTTTTGACCAAGAAGAGTTATCTCTGGATTCGCTACGCTTATTGTCTTGCCATTTCGCATTTCTTTCGGAGTCATTGCGCTTAAAGTCCCTCGAAGCATGATTCGTAGGTCTGTATTCACCTTGGTCAGAGTGCTGACGAGGTCTTTGAGAACTTGAGTAAGTACGGTCTTTGGAGTAGGGGGCGTCTGTTCTTGTTGCACCTGAACGGGGGCGAACGATTTTGCGTGGTCTTTTAAATGTGTTGTTTGAAGAATGCTCTTTTTTTTCATTGCCTTCTGATCGATTTTTTTCTCGATCTTTTCCGTGCTCAAGCGATGCAGAATGTGGATTTTCTGAACTATACTTTCCCATGATTGTTCCCTATGCGATTATACTGTTGACTAACAAAGCACAGCTGTGCTCTTCATGCCACGACCCTTACCGTGAAAAGACGTGCTATGCAAGCAATAAATATACAGCTCACCGACATATTCACGAAATTACGTTTCTGTTGTCTGTTGATGGTTGGATTTGTATACTGTTTCTAAAATCGAAAAAAAAGTGACACTGTATTCGTGCTAATTTTAAGGGTATTTGAATCTTTTTATGTATATGCTGAAAATAATTGCTATTATTTTTTTTATGATAAAGCTGATATTTTTGTGGACAAAATAGAAAAGTTCACATAAGGTAAGTAATGTTTTTCGCCTCAACACCTTTATTATGTCTAAAATCTTCTTCGGCAACACTAGAACAATCGCTTAAATAAACAATTTTCCTCTTGAGCTTACTTTCAATGTCTTTTAATTTCAGGATGATGACTTATGAAAAAATTTAAATTATCTTGGCAGTTTAAAGTTGGTGTCATTCTTCTTGTTTTAGTAAATGCTCCTTTTATTTTGGTAGCAAAAGTAGGCATGGATGTTATCGAAAATGCTTTACTTACTGAAAAGCAGAATAAGCTTATGTCGCTTACCCATATCTTGGACAGTATGCTTGGTAAACAGGGCTTTAACGAAATTTTAAAAGAAAACAATGCTCTTGATGCCTCAAGAGATGAAAAAATTGCCATCTTACATAAAAACCTTATAAAACTTACCGACAGCATTATTCCGGAAAATTCCGGACTTGCCGTTGGCTACTATAGTTTGGAGCTTGAGGCAATTGTAGCCTATAGCCCCTCAGATAAATATAGCCATACCATTGGTGTCACCATTGATGACGGACACCCCGGACGCAATATCATGCGCTTGAATAAAGCAGAGGTTGTGCGCGGCGAAATGGTGCGTGGCAATATCATGAATGCCATGTTCCCTCTAGAGAGAGACGGAAAAGTTGTCGGATATATTTGGGCTAATGAACTTGAATCGGATGTGCAAGCTCAAATTAGCGAACTAACCAGAGAAACACAAATTCTTCTCGGAATATGCTTTTTGTTTACTGCCACAATCTTACTTGTACTATCCTTACGCACTGTACGCGATATGAATAATGTAATTGATGGAGTACGCAATATTCAAGCTGATTTGTCGCATCGCATTCCTCCAATAAGAGGCGACTTTGGTGATGTGGTCACAAGCATTAACGATATGGCAGAAAATATCAATAAAGCCACGGAAGATAGTGCTAGAGCTATCAGCGTCTTACAAAGCGTGATGAATAATATTGAAGTGTGTATCGCTGTGTACGACCCAAGAACAAGTCATATTATTTATGCCAATCCTTACACCACCACGTTGTGGGATGTTAATGAAGAAAATGTGAAGAATCGATATAGAATTCTCTACGGGAAAACAGAAGATTCGGTCAAGCTTGCCCAAAAATACCTCTTCGGAGCAGGCGGAGATACTAGCTATGAAGTGTATAATCACGAAGAATACATGCTTTCTTTAGATAAAGACTTCTTAATATCAGACAGGCTCATCCATTGGCACGATGGTAGAGTAGTACATTTGCGAGTCTGTACGGACACAACAGCACGCAAAGCTCTCATGGCTGCTGAATCTGCAAACAAAGCTCAACGCGACTTCCTAGCTCGCATGAGCCACGAAATACGCACTCCCATGAATGGTGTGCTCGGAATGACACGCTTAGCCATTCATGATAATCCACCGGAAAAGCAACTGGTTTATTTGAATAAAATTCAATCATCTGCCACGCTCTTACTCGGAATTATCAATGATATTCTAGATTTCTCACGCATCGAAGCCGGCGCAATGACCATAGAAAAGAAATCTTTCAACATATATGAAGCCATAAACAAAGTTCATGAACTCATTCTACCACGCGTTGAAGAAAATGAATCCACGCTAAAAGTCAATATAAACAGCAATGTACCTGAGTTTGTCAGCGGCGATTCCCTGCGCTTTTCACAAATTCTACTCAACCTACTCGGCAATGCCAGCAAATTTACAAAAAATGGCACCGTCACGCTGACCACTTGGGCAGAACAAAGCGATCAAGGAAAAGTCTTTGTGCACTGTAAAATCGCTGACTCAGGCATCGGCATGACAAAAGAACAGCTTGCTGAACTTTTCAAACCCTTTTCTCAAGCCGATACCTCCACCTCACGACGCTACGGCGGAACCGGCCTTGGACTGTCCATCTGTAAAGCCTTTGTCGAACTCATGGGCGGCTCAATTTCAGCCACCAGCGAAGAAGGAAATGGCAGTATTTTTAGCTTCTATGTGAAGTTTGACGAATATATACCCACAAAAGAAGAAGAAGAAGAAGCTTGCAGCCCTTGGGCAAATACACGCTATAACAACAAAAAAGTGCTGCTCGTAGAAGATAATTTTATCAACCAAGAAGTCGCCCTTGCCGTACTCAACGACCTAGGCCTTGAAGTTGAAGTCGCCAATGACGGCAAAGAAGGTTACGAAATGTTTCTTGAAAAAGACTACGACCTCATCTTCATGGATTTGCGCATGCCCATTATGAACGGATTTGAAGCCACAAAACTCATCAGAAGTAACAAAAAGGCCGATGCGCAAACAATACCTATTATCGCCATGACCGCCAATGCCATGGACGAAGATAGGCAAAATAGCATCATCGC
>CAYJJP010000169.1:0-5139 GCA_964370525.1 uncultured Desulfovibrionaceae bacterium
GCAAGTGGTGCTGTTCTTTTGACAATAAAAAATGCCCGTTTTACTCAAATGGATTTGTAAGGAAATGATTATGTATTTGAAAGGCAAGAATCTTGCTCGGCTTTGTTTTGCACAGAAAGTGTGGAATCATGGCTCTCGTTCTCAAGTTCTTAGTTTTGTGCTGGTAGCTACACTGATGGTGAGTTTACCCGGTGTTTTGTCGGGTTGCGGGTCGCAAAAGGCCGGTATCTCCGCACCCACCCTTCCGGCACGCCACTGGCTGGAAGAATCTCCGGGAGTTCCCATTGAAAATAAAAGCAAACTACAAGCGGCAGTCCCAAACCTCTATGATGCAGGAAAAACTTTTAGCTTTGAAGATTGCGTATTTTTAAGTATTCAACAATCTCCGGCCTTGGTAAACTCTGCCGTGGACATTGAAATCAAAAAGCTGGATCTTACCAGCGCCGTGTGGAAATATTTACCTGAACCCAGACTTCGTGTAGGCATTTCCAATAACCTTACTGTCTACAACAAAAATAGACATGATACACCTGCCAACTATGGTAAAACTGAATTTGATGTGGAAATCCGTGCCACTTTCCCAAATCCGGTAGAAACATATTTTGAGCACCAAGCTCGCAAAGTTTTGCACAATCTTGCTATTTCCACTCACAGAAAAGCTATTGATGGTGTAATTGTAGAAATTGCAGATATATATCAGCGTCTTGAAGCTCAAAGAAAAATAATGGAAATTCAAAAAAGCCTTGTGCCAATAAGCAAAAGAGTTACGGCATATTGGCGAAAGCTTGAAGCTGTTGACGGAAGTCAAGGTGTTTCATTGAATTTGGCCATACAGCGCGAAAAAGAAGCCGAGCTCAAGCTTGAGCGCACACGCATTGAAAATACTATGTTGCGCACTAAGCTTAAAACCCTTGCCGGTGTTGAATCGTTGCATAAATTAAATATAAGCACGAAGAATGTTGACGACATGTTCAAAGGATTTCAAGGAAATAGCTTGAGCTGGGAAGATCGCTGGCTTATCACAGAAGATGCTTTTTTGCTTCGTGCTCAAGTTAAGTTAAAAGATTTTAATATTTTAGTAGCTTGGGCGGAATATGTTCCCAGCCTTTCAGTGGCCTTCAATCAATCGCCACCAACAGGACAATACCAGCCGCCTGACGGCACAGATGATACTTTTTTCCATCTTTATATAGACTTTCCGCTTATAGATTGGGGACGTAGATATCGTGGCGTTCAAACAGCGCGTATGGAAAAGGCGAAAGCTTTTCAAGACCAAAGGCGAGCACGGACAAAGTATTCCAATCAGTGGCTTGAAGCCAAACAACAAGTGCAACTTGCCGACACTTCACTGAAGATTGCTAAAACGAGCTTGGAAGTTGCCAGTATGAAAAGTAAAGAAGCTCAGATTAACTTTAATGCCGGCGCCATCACTTTTCCTGAGCTTGCCAGTGCACAAGAAGCTTTGAGCGAAGCAAGGATTGCGCATGTGGATGCTGAGCTTAAATATAAATTGGCGCAGCTTATGTGGATGAAGGTAGCGGGAATTTTGAAGGAACGCTATATAGGAAAACCAGCGCGGGAGTTATTTTAAGATGAGAAAATTATTTTTTGGCATACTTTGTTTGTTTAGTGTGTATGCTGTGAATATTGCAGATAATATAGCTCTTGCAGCCCAGCAAACAACTATTTTGAGCGGTAAAGTTTTTAGTCCGGTAACTCGTTCAGAAAAAATGCCCTTTGATTCCATTATTACCGAAGTGTTTGTTACTCCCGGACAAAAAGTAACCAAGGGCTCGGTGCTTATGCGTTATAGCCTTACTGAAGAAGCACAGAGTATTTTAGAAAAAGAATTGCTCAATGGTGCAGGTACAGAGCAAACCAATTCGCAAATATTAGTTTTACAAGCGCAACTTGCGAATTTGCGTGCGCAAAGTAATGTGTCACGCCAATTGGCAGCAGCAGGGCTTGCCTCCAGTCAAGCATCGGTGCGTAGCTTTTCGGAAGTGAATTTACTTGAACAGCGCATAATGCTTTTGCGCCAAACTTTACAAAAGCAAGAAAATATTTTTGCAGAAAGACTAGAAGAGTTGAGTTCATATTATGGGCAAAAACTCACCGGAACTATGCCGCTTCCAAAAACTCTTGTTTTTACAGCTCCCATGGATGGTCATGTGCTTTCTGTCGCTAACAATATACATCCGGGGCAAAGTGTTCCGGCCGGTACTGCTCCCATTTTGATTGGAAAAATGGAAACCATGCTCATCCAGGTGCAAGTTTATGAAGCTGAAATAGCACGCATTAAGGTTGGCAATGAAGCCGTTGTGACCATACCTTCATTGCAAGATAAAGCTTTTAAGGCTACCGTATCGCAAATTTCTTGGACAAGCTCAGACCTTAATGTTGAGGCAGCCTCTTACTTTACTGTGCAGTTAACCATACCCAATCCCAGTCTTGAGCTCAAACCCGGATTTAAGGCTGTGGTGCAGTTTGCCAAATAAACCATTCCGAACAGCTTCATTGCTGATTGAGTGATGTATTTTTGAAAAGCCTGTGTATTTTTTACGCAGGTTTTTTTGTGGCACTTTACAATTTGCTTTTGATAAAATTGTTGAAAGATAGCAAGTTATCGCTTGTTTTGTATCAACAGTATATGTAATTTGTGGCTTACAAAAAAGTTGGGTGACCAAACAATACATTTTTTTGCAAAATTTACTTGCAAAAAAGCTACGCTACGGCTAAAAAAAGTGCGGTAAGTTAACTTTTTTTGTATGGAGGAAATTATGACAAAATTTATTGCCATGCTCTTTGCATGTGTTACAACTTTTTTACCCGCTATGGCGCTTGCCGCTGAAGGCGCACCGCATATCCCCGGTGCGGAGCTATCCATTTTGTGGGTTATACCTTTTGCGTGTATGCTTTTATCCATTGCGATTTTGCCTGTAGCGGCTCCGCATTTTTGGCATCACAACTTTGGTAAAATTTCGGTGTTTTGGGGCTTGGCTTTCCTTGTTCCTTGTGCAATCGTATACGGTTTTTCCATAACCCTATACGAATTTCTTCACACCATGCTTTTAGAGTATGTTTCATTCTTGGTTTTGCTATTTTCTCTGTTCACCGTGGCCGGTGGTGTACGCCTTAAAGGAACACTCGTAGGCACTCCCATGGTCAACACCATGCTTTTGCTTATCGGTACCTTGCTTGCCAGCTGGATGGGCACAACCGGTGCTGCCATGTTGCTTATTCGCCCGCTTTTGCGAGCCAATGCGCACCGTAAGTACAAAGTGCATTCCGTGGTATTCTTTATTTTCCTTGTGGCCAACATCGGCGGTTCGCTCACTCCCCTTGGCGATCCACCTCTCTTCCTTGGCTTCTTAAAGGGTGTAAGCTTTTTCTGGACGACTACCGCGCTCTTTAGTCAAATGGTATTCCTCTCTGTCATCTTGCTTGCTCTTTATTTTGTGCTTGATACTTTTCTCTTTAAAAAAGAAGGCAGTCCTGTGCCGCCCAATACCGGCGCCGGCGAAAAGCTTGGTCTTGACGGAAAAATCAACTTACTCTTGCTCTTGGGCGTAGTTGGTGGCGTACTTGCTTCCGGTTATATGGACTTGAACTGGGCTGACGTAACCATTTTCCATGTGCAAGTATTAGGTCAAAATATTGCTCGTGATGTTATCTTGCTTGTTTTTGCCGGACTTTCCTTGAAGCTTACCACTAAGGAAAATCGTGACTTGAATGGCTTTAACTGGGCCCCCATTGAAGAAGTTGCCAAGCTCTTCCTTGGTATTTTCGTATCCATGATTCCTTGTCTTGCTATTTTACGTGCCAAGACCGACGGTGCATTGGCTCCACTTATTCGTTTGGTAAGTGGCGAAAATGGCGAGCCTGTCGATTATATGTTCTTCTGGATTACCGGTTTGCTTTCAAGCTTCCTTGATAACGCGCCTACCTACGTTGTGTTCTTTGAAACAGCCGGTGGGGATGCTAATATGCTCATGGGTAAGCTTGCTTCAACGCTTACGGCTATTTCTGCAGGTGCTGTGTTTATGGGTGCTAACAGCTACATTGGTAACGCACCAAACTTTATGGTACGCTCCATTGCTGAAGACCAAGGCGTCCCAATGCCATCCTTCTTTGGTTATATGGCGTGGTCGTTTGGTATCTTAGTGCCTATTTTTGCGGTTATGACTTTTATATTCTATGTCTAAATGAATTAAAAAAATATTCTAAATTTTGTGGCTATTGTCTTTTACGGGCAATAGCCACAAATTTATGTATAGTTAGGGATTTGTATATGCAACGAACACATTGGGGAACATCAAAGCTTGATTTTTTAAGCTTATTTTTTTGCCGTCTTGGTATAGCAGGGCTTGTGCCAAAAGCACCGGGCACAGCAGGCACCTTAGTTGCGGCCTTACTTGCGCCTGTTTGCTTTGTGCCCTTGTCTTTTTTTTGGCGTATTGTTTTGCTTATGGTACTTTTTTTTGTGGGCGCCGTGGCCAGCACACATGCCGAAAAGGTGTTGCATAGCAAAGACCCAGGGCAAATTGTTATTGATGAACTGGTGGGTATGTGGGTTACGCTATTACCCTTTTTGCAGGTAAGCTGGCTTATGCTTGCGCTTGCTTTTATTTTCTTTCGTATTTTTGATATTTTCAAGCCTTGGCCCATAAAAGCTTCGGAAAAATGGTTGCCGAGCGGCTATGCTATTATGATTGATGATGTGATAGCAGGGGTTTTTGCCATGCTCTGTCTTATGATTGTACATAGCTGGCTATAGAATAGATAAAAACCAAGACACAACGTAAACACTGCAAAACAAAATTTTTGCAGTGAATGCATAATATCTTGGCTTTTAATTCTTTTCGCTGAATAAAAAAGAAGAAAAAAGTTTATTTCATACGGTAAGTTATGCGCCCACGCGTTAAATCATAAGGGGATAGCTCCACCTTGACTTTGTCGCCGGGGAGGATGCGAATATAAAATTTACGCATTTTCCCTGAAATATGGGCAAGAACTTCATGTCCGTTTTCCAACTCAACTTTGAACATAGCATTGGGTAGGGCTTCTTGCACCACACCGTCTACTTCAATGGCACCTTCTTTGGCCATACTACCTCCATTTGTGCTCTTTGCGAACATA
>CAYJJP010000170.1:0-5132 GCA_964370525.1 uncultured Desulfovibrionaceae bacterium
CCCCAGAAAAATAATTAATCAGTTGCGAGCTTTATTAGTCTTTTTTAGCTTGCTCAAGTTTTTTGCCATTGATTTCATTCCATAGTTTCACGTCTACGCCATCCCATTTTAATGTATTAGGATCGTACACAGGATCTTTTTTGGCATCCATTTGCTGGCGATAGTCTTTATAAAGGGCAATGCATTTGGGGAAGAGCATCCAAACTACCAACATATTAACCCATGTGCAGCTCCCCAGGGCTAAGTCGGAAATATTCCAAGCTGTTCCTGATTCAACAATACCCCAAGTGAACACCAAAATAGGCATACCCACTTGCATTATGCGAGTAACAATTTTACGAGTGCCTTCTTGGCCGTCTTTTTGGAACAAGTACATGGCAGCCGTTTCTGCTTCGTAATAATAGCTGATGATACAGGTAAATGAGAATAATAGCAGCATAATGGCTATGAACATGGCGGCAAAGTCACCAAGCACGGTACGCGCGGCAAGCTGCACAAAAATAATACCGTTGGTGCCTTCGGCGGCCAAGGCTTTCATTTCAGGCGCGCCACTACCTACATAACCAAAAGTTGTGTTAAATGTATCTGTTAATAAAATCATAAGACCGGTACAGGTACAAACTATAACAGTATCAAGCCATACGCCGGCAGCGTTGGCCATGCCGATTTTAACGGGATGTGTTGTTTCGGCTGCGGCGGCTGTGGGTGAGGCTTCGCCCATACCTGAAGCAGAAGAAAATGTTCCGCGCTTTACGCCCTGTTGGAAGGCAATACCTATGCTACCGCCAAAAACAGCGTTCATACCAAAGGCAGAAGTGAAAATATCGGAAAGTAATTGTGGTATTTGGTCAATGTGCATTATTAAAATAATCACTGTTAAAATCATGTAAGCAACAGTCATAAAAGGAACAATAGTGGATGCTATTGCACTGATGCGCTTAATGCCACCAAGAACAATCACAAAGAGCAAAATTGCAACGCCGCCGGAAATGAAATGCATTGGAATGCCGGTAGCTTTGTTGAAAGCATCGGCAATGGTGTAGCTTGCAGCAGCAGGCAAGAAGAAAGCTGTGCCAATCATCATAACAATGGCAAGGAAAGTACCGTATGCCTTCCAGCCAAGGCCGCGTTCAGCGCAATACGCTCCGCCCCCACGATATTCTCCGTCCACACGAACTTTATAGAGTTGACCGAGGGTACATTCGGCAAAACACACGGCTGAGTTGGTCATACCGGCCATAATCATCCAAAATAGCGCACCCGGCCCGCCTAAATAAATGGCAACAGCAACGCCGGCTACGTTGCCTGTGCCGACACGCATGGCCATGGTGGTGCAAAATGAGGCAAATGAAGAAATGCCTGACTCAGAACTGCCTTTTTCAAAAATACGTTTCCACATATCTCCAAAGTGCATAAATTGAAAGAAACCAAGCCTAAACGTAAAATATAAACCGGAACCAACGATGAGTACCAGCATGGCCGGTCCCCAAATGTAGCCATTGGCAAAGCCCACAGCACTGTCTAAACCTTCAAACATAAACACCCCTTCAGATTTTTTAGTAATTGCTGTAAGCTAGAAAAAGTGATAGCAGTAACACACTTTCTAAGGTAAATACCATGGCTTAAAAAAATTACTAAAGGTTAAGCTGTTTTGCGAAAAGTATTTTTTCGCCTCTTCGTTGCCACTACATGCGAATCTGATCCCCTCACTCAAAGTTTAAAAGCAGATGTTGTGTGCATGTAAAACAACTTGGACTTAGCAAAAAATATTCCAAAATTTCCAAAATTTTCATAATTCGTTAAAAAACTATCAGCCACTTTTTCAGCAACCTAATAAGGTTGCGCAAAATTTGCACGAAATTTGCACGAAATTTGCATGAAATTTGCGAAGGTATTTCAAGAAAAAACACCAATGGAGCATATACCTAAATAAAATGTTTCAAAAATTCGCTTAACAATTTAACTTAAACAATAAAAAAGGAATAATGTATGTCCAAACTTAATGGAATTTTTGCGGTTACTGTTACACACTTCAATGCTGACGGCAGCATTAACTATGCTGATGCCGAAAAACATTTGAATTGGCTTTTAGAATCCGGCGTACACGGCATCTTACCCGTTGGTGCTACAGGCGAATTTTCTGCTCTTTCCATGGCTGAACGCAAAGAGTACGCTGAATTTGTGATGAAAACAGTGGGCGGCAAGGTTCCTGTATGCGTTGGAGCAGTAGCTTTAAAGGTTACTGATGTACTTGAGCTTGTGGAGCATGCACACAGCATTGGGGCTTCCGCTGTCATGTGCCTGCCACCTGCATTGCATTTAAGCCAAGGTGAAATTTATCAATTCTACAAAACATTGTCCGAAAATTCCAAGGTTCCGGTCATGGTTTACAACAATCCCGGTAGTGCAGGCTTTGATGTTGAACCCGAAACCTTGGCTCGCATTGTGGAGTTGCCCATGATGGAATATATTAAAGAATCCACCGGTGCCATGCAACGTCTGACTCGTGTTGTTGATGAACTTGATGGAAAAATCATACCTTTTTGCGGTTGCGAAACCTTGGCCATGGAAAGCTTTGTCATGGGCGCTCAAGGCTGGGTATGCGTTGCAGCTAACTTTGCGCCTAAGATGTGTGTACAGATATTTGAGCTTAGCAAAGCCGGAAAGCTTAGCGAAGCTCGCCCCATATACCAACAACTTCTGCCATTTTTGCGCCTTCTTGAAGATTCTGGCGAGCTTTGGCAAGTGGCTAAATATCTTGCACACAAACAAGGCTATTGCTCAGGATCTCTTCGTTTGCCAAGACTTCCCATCTCCGATGCCGTGAAAGCTGATGTCGATGCGCTTTTGGCAACAACAAAGCTTAGCTAATTTTCAAAAATTCGAAAAAAGTATAACAAGCTGATAGGGTTTATTTCCATGAACAAAGTAGAGTTTGCACATACGGTTATTATTGGCGGTGGTGCCATAGGTGCGGCAATTTTTTATTATCTTACAAAAAATTCTGTGGACACGTTGCTTGTGGAGCGCGGCGAGTGCCCGTGGGGCAGCAGTAAGAGATGTGACGGACATGCCGTAACTTATGACAGCCCTCCCGGTTTATTTAGCCGTTTTTGCAAAAAGGGATTAGACCTTTTTCCCAAAGTTTCCCAAGATTTGCCTGTTGATATCCAGTTTGAAACCGATGGTATCGGATTATTGGTAGATAATGAACAAGACCTTCCCACCTTGAAGTCGACCCTCGAAGGTAAATTAGAAGAAGGCTTGCAGGCAAATCTTTGGGATCAACAAGAACTCAGATATCACGAACCGCACGTTGCCGATCATATTATTGCTTGCCTCAACTTTATGAGCGACTCAAAGCTTAATCCCATGCGCCTTGTTTTTGGACTTTGCCTTAGGGGCAAGGAATATGGCGGGCGCATCTCTAATTATACCACAGCCACACAAATCCTTACAGAAAATGGAAAAGTGTATGCTGTGAAAACCGATAAGGGCACAATTAAGTGCTCCAATGTCATTATTTGTGCCGGTGCGTGGTCGCCACTGCTAACGCATGGCCTTGGCTTTCAGTTGCCTGTGCGCCCTCGTCAGGGTGCTGTGCTCGTTACCGAACAAATAAAGGGGCTTATCAGTAAAAACTATGCTGAATTCGGATATCTTGCCGCCAAGGGCGGTGAAAAACGCCCCGGTGTTTCGCCTGAAATGGAAAATTTTGGAGTTGCCATGGTGCTTGAACCAAGTGCCGATAATACCATATTAAATGGCAGTAGCCGCCGCTTTGTGGGTATGAGCACAAAGGTGCATCCGGCAGTGCTAAAAGCACAGGCTGAGCGTACCATTCAGTTTTTCCCTAAATTCAAAGAGGCCAAAATTATACGCAGTTATGCCGGTTTTCGACCTTGTTCGCCCGACAGTAAACCCATTATTTCCGACTCGCCAACGCAAGGCCTATATCTTGCCACCGCCCATGAAGGCAATGGCATAGGCTTAAGTCTTGTTACTGGAGAGCTCATGCTGGACATTATACAGCAGCGAAATTTGGATCGTGAAGAAATAAAGGCTTTTTCTTTAGCTCGCTTCATGGTCAAAGCGTAATGTGATAAATGTTCAGATAAAAATCAATATTAACAAATAGTAAAAGGATATTTCATGTTTGCCACACATATTTTTGAATCCATCGACACACACACAGCCGGAAATCCCACACGCAGTCTTATTGCCGGTGTTCCCAGTATACACGGCGCAAGTATGGCTGAAAAAATGCAATACGCCGTAAATAATTTGGATTGGGTACGCACTTGCACCATGCTCGAACCACGCGGACATAGCTGCATGTCCGGTACCATTTGGACAGAACCTTGTCATCCCGAAGCGCACATGGGTATTTTATTCATTGATGCCGGTGGTTTTATGCCAATGTGTGGACACTCAACCATCGGCGCCGTCACGGCCATGGTGGAATCGGGTAGGGTTCCCATGCAAGGCGATGAAATGCAAGTGAATATTGATACCCCTGCCGGACTTGTGCGCACAAAGGTGAGCATAGAAAATAATCGAGTAAAGCGTGTGGCCTTCCAAAATGTGGCCTCCTTTCTCTTTGCACAAGGACATGTGCAGCTTGATGGCTTTGGCTCCGTCCCCTACGATGTGGCTTATGGTGGAAATACCTACGCCATAACCGACGCCAAGCACTTTAATCTTGACTTGCGCTCAGGGCATTTGGCCGAAATAACTAAATGCGCTCAGCTTTTTGGCGAGGCTGTGCGTAAAGCTGTTCCTTTTGAGCATCCCGAACAACCATTTATCAATGTGATTACGCATGTTATGTTTTGTGCAAAACCCGACGACCCAAGGGCTACATACCGTAATACTGTAATTTTCTTGCCTAATTCCGTTGACAGATCCCCTTGCGGCACTGGCACATCCGCACGAGTTGCATCGCTCTTTGCTAAGGGTGAATTGCAATTAAATGAAGAGTTTGTTCACGAAAGCGTTATTGGAACACAATTTACGGCACGCATTGTACAAGCAGCTACGGTGGGCGGTTATACCGGCGGTATTCCGGAAGTTGCCGGATCTGCTTATATTACCGGACTGAATAAATTTGTTATAAGCCCTGATGATGGATT
>CAYJJP010000171.1:0-5113 GCA_964370525.1 uncultured Desulfovibrionaceae bacterium
ATTATGCTTAAAACTTTGAATATAGAAAATTTCACCTGCTTTCCTAAGGCAGAAAGAGTTGCACTTTCAACTTGAATGTAAGATAGTTTTATAGGAGAAAATATGAGTGAAAAGAATGAACTTTCTTTAACTTGGAAAAAATTGTTAACTCCTCAACGATTTAATAAACTTGACAAGTTTACATCGTATAGAAGTCCTTTCTCAAAAGATGCAGATAGAATTTTATTTTCTGAACCTTTTAGACGTCTTGGAAAAAAAAGCCAAGTTCATCCTTTAGCCATTAATGATAACTTACATAATCGATTAATCCATTCTTTGGAGGTTTCATCAGCAGGAAAAAGCCTTGGCTTTATGGTTGGTAACTTTCTATTAAAAACTGGAGAATTTGCAAACTTGGAATTTAGAACAGATGACGGAGAAATCATTTCTAAGGAAATATATCCTCTTTATATTTCTGAAATAGTTTATGCGGCTTGTTTAGCACATGACCTTGGAAATCCTCCTTTTGGACATGCTGGTGAAGAGGCAATTCGTGCTTGGTTTTTAGAAAATAAAAATTCAAAATATCTTGAAGGATTAGACTCTCGTCAACAAAGTGATTTTACAGGTTTCGATGGTAATGCACAAAGTTTCAGAATTATTAACAGTCATGAAATTTACTCTGCTAGTGAAGGTGGTATGTGCCTAACTTATCCTACTATAGGTGCAATGATTAAATATCCGTGGTCTTCGTATAAAGCTGCAGCTAAAAGAAATGCAAATATTAAATACAGTCATCACGATGCAGAATTTGAAAAATTTATTGAAATTTTTAAAACCCTTGGTCTATCCTCTAGCAAGAAAAAACACTGTCGTCACCCCCTTTCATACTTGAGCGAAGCAGCCGATGATATATGTTATTCAATAATGGATTTGGAAGACGCTTTTGAATTAAAAATTATAAGCTTTGAGGATATAGTTAGTATTTATGAAAAAATACCAGGAATTAATAATGTTATTAGCAGTAAGCAGACAACAGTAAACAAAGTAAAAAACATTAGAGCCATTGTCGTGAATCATTTTATCCATTTAGTCGCACAGCTTTTTCAAGAAAAATATAAAGGAATTATGAAAGGAGAGTTTTACGGCAACTTGATCGATGAACTATCATGCAAACATTCTCAAATTAAAGAAGCTAAAAATTTCGCTCGTGAAAAAATATTTAATGAAAAGAGGAAGATATCTCTGGAAATAGGAGCTTATAATATATATCAATCGCTCCTTGATGCATTTATTCCAGCATGTTTTGAAGTTTTCATGCAAAAAAATAGTCATAAATATAAACATCAAAAAGCAAGGGAGCTGTTAGAAAGTTCATTTGAAGTTAAAATTAGGTCAAAAAATATGAGTCTATACGATGCATATATGCTTGTAATTGACTATATAACTGGTTCAACAGATTTGTATGCGACATTTTTAGGTAAACAATTTGCTGGTGCAGGAATAGATCCTTGGCAATAAATTTATTTTTTTCAATTTAAAACTGCTTTGAATGAGACTGTAAAAGGTTTTGACTCTGTTCATGCAGTTGTAGGAGAAGGTAGAGTGGTGGAGTGATGTTCCCATTTTTTTGTCCAAAGAATGGGTAACACCGCTTTAATCATCATCAAAAGTTACCTCTTCTTCTGCTAAGTTATGAATATCAATTCTTTGGGCAACATCTATGCGGTTTACAAGCCAACCACGTAGTGAACATTGCCTAATAAAATCCTCAATGCGATTTTTGCCATTAAGCTCTTTTAAGGTAATTACCACACCAAAATTAAGACCTTTGCCATGTTTTACTTCAAGACGCTCGAGCGTTCTTATGGTAATACCCCACAGCTTGCTAGTATAGGCTATACGGGGTTGATTTTTGCCCGTATAGACTTCAAGTAGCTGCTTGACATTGTCCCATTTACGATAAAGCTTTCTGGCGTTTCCTTCATAAAGAAAGGGGGTTTTGCCACCAACTTTCATTTTATCTATGCCCTTAAGCTTGCCTTCATTACTAATACGTCCAAAGGCAAATTCAAATTCAGTATTTGTATAATCAACACCTTGCGCCCTTGAACATGCAGGGAAGTAGCACATGGTGGCTTTAGCTATAAAAGGGTGCTTTTTTCCGGATTCAGGCACTGGCAAATTATAAGTATATGTTAAATGCTCTTCAGATACTCCAGAAATTACAAAGCGTATTTCGTCGTCCTTTGATTTTACAATATCATCAATGTGTTGAGGCACAATGCCATGTCCAACGTAGTCTGCATTTACTTCCTTTTCTTTCCAATCTACAGCAGAGTGGAGAAGTAATGCTTTTGCAACTTCTCGACTTAACCCTAGTATATCAATCATATAAGAAAGTTTTCTTGCTATCCACGGGGCTGCATAAGAAGTTCCAATGGGAGTTCCCTTTCCTGTAGGAGTACAAACTGTCATCGTGTTATTTATATCTCCACCAAAATAAGCAATGTCAGGCTTGGTGAAAAAAGAAAGCACAGGGCCTTTTCGTGCGTATGATGCTGGTTGATTGAGTTCATTAACCGCATTTACAACAACGGAATTGATGGAGTCTGCCGGTGAACCAATGTATCTTTCTCCATCATCGCCTTGAATTTTATTTGTGCCTGCAATGACAAATATTACATTATTTTCATGCTGAATTTTATCTAAAAAGTCCGCTTCTGGTGATATGTAGTGAGGATGAATTTCTTTTTTGGAACCCAAAGAGATATTCCATACCTTGATGTCCGGATTTTTTAAAATAATTTCCTTTATTGACCTTAGAATTGTAAAGGAACTGAACTTGCCTCCTGCTGCAACACCAAAATGACGAACTTTAAATCTACCACAGCCATCATCTAAATGAGGGTTAATTGTCGCACCGTCCACAATAATAGATGAAACAGACGTGCCATGTTTATAGTCATCTTGCGAAGTTGGAATATTAGGGTCAACCATATTTACAAATTTAACCCATTCAGAAAAAAAAACATTTTCATCAAATAAGGTGTCAATTACTCCTATAGTTGGTTCAGTTGTAGGACTGGGAATCGTTATAATTGTATTATCATATGATGATTCAAAGTCATCTCTGCTAAGTGTTGCTATATCATTAGTGCCCATAGCTATTAGATACGGAGCTTTTAACTTGAGCAACTCAATTTGCTTAGGGGTAAGGTATAACGTTGTTTTGTCTATCACCCTTACATGTGGAATTTTTATTCCGATTTTATTCATTAATTCAACGGTATCAGTTTTCGTATCATAAATAGTAATGATAGCGTCCTGTGCAAAGTCATCTTCTAATCTCTCAAGGAAAAAGCGTTCAATAAAATAACTATCTACGACAAGCTGAGCAAAGTTTGAACGAGAAATGCCATGTGACAAATTTGGCTTACTTGCATTGATGCCTTCAATTTGTTCATAATTCAGACTACCAGAATAATCAGAGTCAATTGTGAGGATAGCATTTTTATATTTATCTATGGCACTTGCAAGTAGCTCCTCGCTTATATAGTGGGTAATAATGTGTTTTGGCTTGTCAACTCTTGAAAATTTCGCACCAACAATGGTTGCATTCCCTGAAAATATTTCAGAAAGTCTTCTGCTTTTTGCAATAACATCTTTGTAAAGAACCTGTATTAAGACACCATCAAAATATTTCTCTTCTTGTTGCCACTCATTATGAAGATATTCCAATTCACCAAGTAATTTTTTTAAATGCGTACTAGTTACAGATTTATTTTTAGGCAGATTGCTTGCACCAACACGTCCTATTCTCTTTTTTTGTTCAAAAGTACCCTTTAGTTGTAAGAGGCTATTCATAATTATTCCCCCTTAAGCTCACGGGAAATTTGACTTTTAGAAATGCCAGTGAGGAGCTCAATCTCTCTGAGAGTAAAGCCATCATCTTGTAACTTTTTTAGGTCGCTAAAATCATTATTTTTAAGTATGTTACCCAAAAGCCTTCTTAAGTAGTCAAACTCTTGGGTGGGATTACTAAACGCTAAAGATGTTTTGATAAGACTTTTAAGCTCCCCCGGATATGGTAAGGGCTTCATAAGCGATATGATTTTCTTAAATAGCTTCATATTCCGCCCATGCATCTTAAATTTAAGCAAAAAAGTATTTAAAATTGACTCAGCCACTTCGACAAGGTCTTCTTGCTCATATCTATTAAAGTCAACAGTAAAATCAAATCGTCTTATAAGTGCCTTGTCAAAAGTGCTAAATAAATTTGTAGTAGCAATTATAACAATTTTTTCGTTTAAGTTGTCTAAGCCCTTAAGTACAGCAGAGGTGGCTCGCCCCATTTCTCGCAAATCATTTTTATTTATTCTATCAACTGCCAATGCATCAATTTCATCAAACAATATAACGATTTTATTGGGTTGAGATGTTTTATTTATTTCTTCAAAAAGCTGAGCTATGTTTTTAGCAGTTTGCCCAAGCTTGCTATCAATTATTGCTTCAAACTCAACCATAAAAAGCTCTCGCTCTAAAATGCGTGCAACTTGCTTGGATGTTTCAGTCTTGCCAGTGCCAGGATGACCTTCAAAGAGGAATTTATTCAATCCCATATTCTTGTAGATAGCGTTTATTATGCCTTTAATGTCTTCAGCAACTATGCTTGGTAGTGGCAGTGGGGCAGATGCAGTATCAATTTTCTTTAAAAATATTGATTCATTTTCAAAGCTTTGAGGAGAAAACATGTGTGCATCAGAAAGTACGCCCATGATATATTCAGCCATTTGATAGTTACCATTTGAATCAAAATAGCGTGCAATTTCATAAGCTTCATTGCGAAAAGCAGGGTCATTATTTTCTGCATGATATTTTATTAAATTTAGTATATTTTTCTTCTTCATAGAGGTATCCTCTCTTTATGAAATCCATGATATACAACTTGGGACAGTATGTCAACAAAATGGGACAAATTTTAAATTACTTCTTATCGATAACTACGGCCTAACGCATTCTGGAATTAAACGCAGAGTACTGCTTATGTTGTATTTCGCTATCTTTCTTCAATTTATTTTCAAAGGAAACACTGATTAATTATTTTTTTGAGGGGGGAAGGGGAACTTTTGCC
>CAYJJP010000172.1:0-5109 GCA_964370525.1 uncultured Desulfovibrionaceae bacterium
CCTCCCCCCCACCCCCTCCCCTTTCAAAACGCGCCCATTGCTCATCTCTTACGAGATGAGCTAGCAGTATTTAAAATTATTTAAGGAATGTATATGTCAAAAGATTTTTTAAGTGATCGTTGCAAAAACGTCACCTCATTTTTGGTTATGGAACTTTTGCATCGTACCCAATGCATGCAAAGAGAAGGCATTGATGTGGTGCATTTGGAAGCCGGAGAACCTGACTTCGAAACGCCTGATTGCATTATTGAAGCCGGCATTCTTGCTCTACAAAAAGGTATGACCCATTATACCGCATCTCAAGGCATGGTAGAATTTCGAAAGCAAGTGAAAGAACATTATTTGCAGCGTTACGGCGTGCACATTGATGAAGAACAAGTACTTATTTTTCCCGGTTCTTCCATAGGCATGAAATTCTTTTTTGAAGCCATACTCAATGCCGGCGATGAAGTTATTTTATCAAACCCTTGCTATGGTTGTTACCCTACCTTTGTAAAACATGTGGGCGGCGTTGTTAAAGAAGTGCTCACCTACGAAGAAGAAGGCTTTCAATATCGACCGGAAGATGTGCAAAACGCCCTAAGCGAACGCACCAAGGCCATTATTATAAATTCCCCCTCTAATCCCACCGGAATTATTATGGAAAAAGAGCGTATGCAAGCACTTGCCCGCATAGCCGATGGCGTGGGACTTGCCGCCAACCAACGCGCGCCGCTTATTTTCTCCGATGAAATTTATCACGGTCTGCACTATGCCGGAGATGTCCACAGTATTTTAGAATTTACCTCAAATGCCGTGGTAAACAATGGATTCTCCAAGGCTTTTGCCATGACCGGTTGGCGAGTCGGCTTTTTGATTGTGCCAAAATGGTGCGTTGATGCCCTCATTGCCTTTATGCAACGCTTTTTACTCTCCACCAATACAGTTGCACAAATCGCCGCCATGCACGCTCTAAAAAATGCCACACATCAAACAGAACGCATGAAAAACGTATATAACGAACGCCGATTATATGTCTTAAAAGCTCTGCGTGAACTTGGCTTCAACATCCCGGTCGAACCACTCGGTGCCTTTTATCTACTCTTTAATGCACGCCATTTGGCCAAAAAGTTTGACGGCTCTTCCGTAAAACTTGCCTACGACATACTAGAAAAAGCCCACGTCGGCATTGCACCGGGCAGCGAATTTGGCTCACAAGCTGAAGGATTTTTACGCATCTCCTACGCAACAAGTATGGAAGAATTAGAAAAAGGCATGAACAGACTTGGTGAGTACATTAAAACGTACCATTCATAAGGATACAAGGATACACTGATTAGTTATTTTTTTGGGGGAAAACCTTTTGTGAACAAAAGGTTCTTCGCCCAGACCCCCTTTCCAAAAAACTTTCACGTGAATTTTTCTTACGAAAAATTCTTTTGAATGTTTTATATTACAGAGTTTTACTAAAAACGTAACTTGTTTCGTTCTATTTTCAACTTATTGAAAATAAAACGCGATAGGATTTCCAAAGGGGATTATCCCCCTGCTCTGGTAATCGGGGTGGAAGGGCGGAGCCTTTCCCCTCCGGAGGAATTAATCATTATACCCTAATGTTTCCTAAAAAATGAGTCACTTTCAATTATTTAAGGAAACACTGATTAAATAAAAGGTTATATGCGTTTGCAAATTAAATCAAGATTAAAAAAGCAAATTTTCATTTCATCCTCAGAGAATTGTAATTTTCAATTTATTGAAAATTACAATTATTAAAGCGTTTTGAGGTGAAGGGGGGAGTGTGAGGGGGGGAGGGGAAGCTTTTGGGCTTTGGCAAAAGTTCCCCTTCCCCCCTCACAAAAAAATAATAAATCAGCGTTTCCTTAATGACAAACCGTGGTATAAAATGTAGGTTAGCTTATGAGAAAAAAACGTATTCTTCCTAAATTGCTATTATTGCTCTTTTTGGCCGTTCTTGGATATGTGTGTTATGTATTTTTTCAAGATAACCAGGGTCCAAGCTTAACTTTAACTCCGCGTACCGGTTTTATATCTGCGCATTCGGAATTGACGTTAGAAATAAGTGATATTTCAAAAGTGCGTTCGGTCGAGGTACTTTTGCGTCATGAGAATCAAACCATACCGGTTTTTTCCAAGCATTTTGACCCTTATTTACCACAACAAACCGTCACCCTTGGCTTCAAAGATCTTCCTCTTCCGCAAGGAAAGTTTGACCTTGAGTTGAGGGCAAAGGATGCTTCTCTTGGTTCTTTTGGGCTTGGCAACAGTACGGTGCTTGTGTTGCCGGTTGTTTTGGACAATAAATCACCGATTGTGAATATAAAAAGTTCACCGGCCACCGTGTATCGTGGTGGTGCTAGCGTTATTCGCTATGCTTCCAATGAGGCTATACTAAAAAGTGGTGTTTATGTGGGCGAGCATTTTTTCAAGGGTTATGCTTTGGATGAGAAAAATGGCGTGTGTTATTTTGCTTTTCCGCACAATATGCAGTTGAAAGACTTTAAACCAATACTTGAAGTTACAGACCTTGCGGGCAACATTACCAACACGCCGGTTTCCGGACGAGTTGCCGATAGAAAATTTAAGAACGATAATATAACTATTACTGATAGTTTCTTGGATAGAGTCAGTCAAAAATTGTACAACCTTGCACCCAATGCTGAAAGTCCACTTGAGCGATTTTTGATTATTAACAGTGACATTCGTCTTTCCAACACTGCATTTTTGCGTGAACTTGGGCAAAAAAGCGAAGCTACTGTTTATTGGAAAGGTGCATTTAAGCGCTTACCACGTTCAGCTTCGAGGGCCGGTTATGGTGAGTATCGTTCCTATGTTTACAAGGGAAAAGTAATCGATAATCAGTGGCATTTAGGATATGATCTTGCATCTGTTAAGGAAGATAAGATTCCGGCGGCCAATGACGGTAAGGTTGTTTATGTAGGAAATCTTGGCATTTATGGCAACCTTGTGGTTGTCGACCATGGGTACGGGCTTATGTCATTATATTCACATCTTACCGACATACTGACCACTGTTGGCAGTATGGTTAAGAAAAATGATATTATTGGCACGACCGGTGTTTCCGGGATGGCTTTTGGTGACCATGTGCACTTTGGCATTTTGATAGGTGGTATTGAAGTGACGCCGCTGGAATGGTTGGATGCCAATTGGATTAAAAATAATATTTTGAGAAGAATAGATGGAAAATAACACGGATGCGGGGCAAGATGTTGCCTTGTCGGCATATATTTGCCTTGGTTCCAATGTGGGTAATAGTAGGGAAATTCTTGCTAAAGCCATAGCGAATATTGACGGTGCAGACGGGCTGAGTGTGCAAGATAAGTCTTTAATCTATAGAACCGAACCGCAAGGACTTAAGGATCAAGACTGGTTTTATAATCAAGTTATTCGTGTGGAGTTTACCTCAAATTGGACGGCACATGCGCTTATGGATTTTTTACTAAAAGTAGAAGAAATTCACGGAAGAGATAGAACGAAGGCCGTGCAAAATGCGCCGCGCACATTGGATTTGGACATCTTGCTTTTTGGGCAAGAAACCGGCACGGATGCGCATTGTATTTTGCCGCACGAAAATATGTTTGTGCGAGCTTTTGTGCTGGTGCCATTGCGTGAAATCATTGCACCGCAGGCATTGAACTTCTTGCAAAAAGGTCATAGCCATGATTATATTGATAGCAAATTAATGAAACTTGCCTATACTGTGCAAGAAGATAAAATATTTCAACTTTAAGGAGCTGTTATGATACGCTGGATACTCATTATATTGGCAATTTATATATTATATAGATTGTTTGCCAACGATATTAAAAAGAAATTATCGAAGGAGAAGAGTGAAGAAGCTACGGAACAAAAGATTTCCACCGGTGAAATGGTGAAAGACCCTGAATGTGGCACTTATATTGATAAAGATAGCACGATTACCGTGCGTAATGGTGAAACTATTCACCGCTTTTGCAGTTATGAATGTCGTGATGCTTTTTTAGAGAAAGTAAAAAATGGCGGACGGGTTTTGGAAGATACAACAAAATCTGACCAATAATTCTTTTTTATGACGCTTCATTCTTCTTCGCACAATGCCAACACTGTTTTTTGGGCAGAGCATGTGGATCAATGGCTGGATGTTTTGCTGGCTGAACGAGGTCTTTCAGAACATACCGTAGCAAGCTATGGTTATGACTTGAGAAGTTTTCTTACCTTTTTGGCCGAAAGTGAAATGGAACAACGGCGTGATTTTCAAGAAGAAGAACTTTTTTTGTATCTTGCGTGGTTGCGTGGGCGTGGACAAGGCGGTCGCACGCTTGCGCGTCACCTTTCGAGCTTGCGTAGTTTTTTTACTCATTTGCTCGAAACAAATATATTGAGTAAAAATCCTGCAAAATTGCTTGATAGCCCTAAATTACCGGCACTTTTACCACAGTTTTTGAGCGAAGAAGAAATACAAGCTCTCTTAGATAAGCCTCCCCTACACGATCGAGCAGGACAAAGAGATCGTTGCATTTTGGAATTACTCTATGCTTCAGGCTTACGAGTTACCGAACTGTGCCAACTCAGTTTACAGGATATTGACCATCAACGCCACATTTTGCGGATTTTTGGCAAAGGTTCCAAGGAACGTTTTGTGCCGGTGCATGACAAGGCCATGCTGTGCCTTGAAGGTTATGTGCAGCATTGGCGCAAGCTTTTTAATCCCAAGGAAGAGTTTGTATTCGTCAATCGTTCCGGTCGTGGCCTTACCCGTCAATATATTTGGAAATTAGTTAAAAAATACGCCCTTGAGGCCGGCATTAAGCAGGATATTTCGCCGCATACTTTTCGCCATTCTTTTGCCACTCACCTTTTGGAAGGGGGGGCGGATTTGCGTTCGGTGCAAATGCTCTTGGGTCATAGTGACATCAGTGCCACAGAAATTTATACGCACATACAAATGCGCCGCTTACAAGAAGTGCATCAGCGTTATCATCCACGCCATAGCGGCACAAGCCAAGCACGCAAAGAGTCTGTTAAAAAAAACGCTGATTAAATAAAAAGTTATATGTGTTTGCGAATTAAATCAAGATTAAAAAAGCAAATTTTCATTTCATCCTCAGAGAA
>CAYJJP010000173.1:0-5062 GCA_964370525.1 uncultured Desulfovibrionaceae bacterium
ACGACTATTTATAGTCAAAAGTACCGGCTTCTTTTTTCACTTCAACAGCTACCTTCCAAAGAATGGAAAGCACCAATGCGCCCACGGCATACACGCCAAGCCCTACGGTCACTTCCGGTAAGGTTGGAGTATAGACGGTGACACCCTTGAAGGGATTCGGTGTAAAACCACCGATAAGCAAGCCAAGGCCTTTGTCAATCCAAGAAGCAGCCACGAGCATAATCAATGCCCAAGGAAGCAACTTTTCATTTTCACGATACTTTGGCGGTACCAAGATAGCCAGTGAGCCAAAGGCCATGAATACAGCCGCCCACATCCAATACGTTACCCAATTCATCTCACCGAATAATCCGGCAAAGAGATAAATCATGGGGTATTGATGACTGGTCAAACCACTGTAGAACACGGTAAAGATTTCCAGTCCGTAGAAGAACACGTTAATGCACATGGCGTAAGTAATAATAACCACCAAGGTTTTTGTAGCTTCTTTGCCCGGATCAAACTTCACAAGTTTCTTCATAAGGAACATCAGCAAAAGTAAGATGGCAGGCCCTGAGCAAAAAGCTGAGGCCAAGAAGCGAGCGGCCATGATGGCGGATAGCCAATAATAACGCCCCGGAATACCGGCATACAAGAAAGCCGTAACTGTATGGATTGAGAACGCCCAAATAATGGAAGTATAAATGAGATACTTTGTCCATTTGGGTGGCTCCATGTCCAAACGCTCAGCCTCTAGGGTTACCCAGCCGATAATAGCATTGAGGCACAAATAACCAAAAAGCACGATCATATCATAAAACATAACCGAGTTTGGTGTTGGGTGTAAAATCATGTTCAGCATACGTTGAGGCTGCCCAAGGTCCACAACAATAAAGAGCATGCACATGACAACAGCAGAAATGGCCATAAATTCGCCAAAGATTATCATGCGCTTGAATTTTTTGTAGTTATGAAAATAGGCAGGGAGCACTAGCATAACAGCAGAAGCTGCCACACCAACGAGATAGGTGAATTGAGAGATGTATAATCCCCAAGACACATCGCGCGAAAGTCCGGTTACGCCTAATCCATTAACGGATTGATAAATATAAGCAATACCGCCAAGACCTATGATGACGAGCAAAAAGAGCAACCAAAGATAATAGGCACGTGAGCCTTCTAAAACTTTTTCTATCATGGCTCATCCTCCTTAAATAAGATAGTAGACACCAGGGTCTGTGCCGTATGTTGGTTTACGCCGAATATGGAAGTTTTCGGCAAGAGCTTTACGCACGCTGGAGTCTTTGTCTTCCAAATCACCAAACAAAATGGCACCATTGGAAGCTTCTACGCAAGCAGGCAGTTTACCAATGGCAAGGCGCTCTGTGCAAAAAGTACACTTTTCCACTACGCCCAACATGCGTGTTGGGTAGCGTGGGTTTGAGTATGGAGTTTTCAGCGTAGCACGCGGATCTGAGAAGTTAAAGCTACGAGCGCCATAAGGGCAACCTGTCATACAAAAACGGCAGCCTATGCAGCGATGGTAGTCCATGGCAACAATGCCGTCATGCATTTTGTAGGTGGCACCGGTTGGGCAAACACGCACACAAGGTGGATTGCTACAATGGTTGCAAAGCAAAAGGAATTTTTGCTCTTTCACTTTGTCAGGAATCATGGCGTTGGCATCGTCGGGGAAAGTATGCCCGTAGGTGTCGTTCCATATCCATTTTATTTGCTTAGTTCCGTCAGTTACCGGTACATTATGCTCTGCATGACAAACGCTGGCTATGCGTTCCATGAGTTCTAAATCGGTAAGCTTGCGGGTATCAATAACCATTGCCCAACGTTTTGCATTAAGCCCTGAGGCATTTTTTTCGTAAGTACCTATGGTCTTGGCTACAGCATCCGTTGCACTCAAGGCGGCAGTTAGCCCACTGCCAAGAGCAAAAGAAGACAGACCAGCAATTTTTAAGAATTTTCTTCTGCTGTTATTCATTATTTCTTCCCCTCCGGACGAATGTGGCACGTCCAGCAGTATGGATCAACACTGTTGGAAATATGGCATTTTTGGCAGAAATTTTCATAATCGCTATGACATTTCATGCAAGTATTTTGCAAGCTAATTTCCCATTTCTTTCCACTGGAAGATACATATGTGCGATTTTCATTGCGCAAAGCTTCATCTCGCCAGTCATTGAGTAACTGCATATGTTCTGCACGCATATAGGCCACAGGCTCTATGCACTCTTTTTCGTCCTTAGGTAGGGTCACGGCTGGGCGTTTGTAGTCGCCTTCATCGCCAAAGATGCCGCCAAGCCAAAAGGGCGAGGTAAAGAGCAGTGCAAAGACGATGATACCCAATATAACATATCTTGCGTTATACATTATTCATCCTCCTCGCCTTCAAGTACTGGTGCGTTTGGCAAATCTTCTTGACGTAAATCCATCATGCGTGGACTTTCACCCTTCATCACCAATGCATTGGCCACAAGCTCATGCAATCCGCTGATGGATACGCCGGGGGCCCAATAGTTGGCCACGGGGGGCAAAGTTGCACGGTCAATGGCGCAAACACATGCCATATGGTTAACACCATGTTTTTGCTGCACATAGCGCAAAGCATTACCACGGGGCATACCACCACGCATACGCAAATCCATAATTTCTTCAGTATTCAAACCGGAACCGGAGCCGCAGCAGAATGTTTCTTCACGAATGGTACGATCAGGCATTTCAAAGAAATTATTACACACAGCACGAAGAACTTCGCGCGGCTCATCCAAAAGTCCCATGGCACGAGCAGGGTTACAAGAGTCATGCCAAGTGGTGATAAGATGATCATTGCGGCTTGGATCAAGATTAAGCTTTTTGTGACGGATAAGGTCAGCAGTAAACTCAGCAATGTGAATCATCTTGGTTGACGCAGCATTCTCAAAAACCGTGCCGGTAATTGGAGAAACAGGCGTTTCCATATGTGAAGGCGTAGGACCGTTATAGGTGTCCATATATTGGTTAATTACACGCCACATATGTCCGCATTCGCCGCCGATAATGTATTTACAACCAAGGCGTTCAGCTTCGGCATACATTTTAGCGTTGATTTTTTTGGCCATATCAAAAGTAGTGAACGAACCAAAGTTACCGCCCTCAGATGCATAGGTGCTCATGGTATAATCAAGCCCAAGCTCATGGAAAAGCAAGAGATAGCCCATGAAAGTATAGATGCCTGGGTCAGCAAAGGCATCACCTGAAGGAGTGATGAACAGTATTTCATGTCCCTTTTCATTCAAAGGAACATTGGGGCGAATGCCGGTGACTTCTTCGCAGTCGTCAGCCAAAAATTCGGCAATTTCCTTAAATGCGTGAGGTTGAATGCCAAGGTGGTTACCTGTGCGATTACAATTACTTACAGGATCCATAATCCAGTGAAGACCAAGACCTATTTCATGCATAAGCTCGCGCACAATGGCAGTAATTTCTGCCGTATCAATGCCGTAAGGGCAATAAAGCGAACAACGACGACATTCAGTACATTGATAGGAATAAAAGAACAATTCCTTAACAATGGCATAGTCAAGCTTGCGCGCGCCAACTTTTGCACCAAGCAATTTACCAAGCATGGTGTAATCATAGCGGTACAGCGAACGCAATAACTCAGCACGCAACACAGGCATATTTTTTGGGTCATTGGTACCAATAAAGAAGTGACACTTATCAGCGCAAGCGCCGCAGCGTACACAAGTATCCATAAACACCTTTAATGAACGATGTTTTTCTAAGCGCTCAGCAAAGGCATCACAGAGTATTTGCTCCCAATTAGCAGGCAAGTTCCAATCGTCTTCAGCCGGATTCCACTCGTGGGGATGCGGCATGTGCAAGCCTTCCATGGTGTCTTTCTTGGCAGGATAACAAAAGTTTCCGGGCGTAAAAGCCGGCTTCGTATCCATCCAATGCTCACTTGGAAACGCCGGGCGATTCTCTATGAGCTCTTGTGGTGTAGGCAGTTTAGCCATGGTATCTCCTTATTTTGCAGTAGCTTCGCCGTCGTCGTCGGCTACATGGGGCTTTTCAAGGGGCAGTTCCGCCTCAGCCATAACTTCCCTAAAGTCATCTTCATATTCAGCATATGTAGTGTACTTCTTGGGTGGGTTCCAAGGATTGATATGACGCACCATGCGAGAATTATTAGCCATGTTTCTTGTTGGGCTAAAGAATACTCCGGGAGCGTGCATAAGCTTGGAGAAGGGGAAGTAAATGAGCAATACACTAACCAACGCCAAATGCACATAAAAGAGTGCGCCAATTCCCTCCGGAAGCACCGGGCTAAAGTTCACCAAGCCCATGGTCATTACCTTAACGCTTGCAATGTCAGTTTTGTAAACATAGCGCATTAAAATACCGGAAACAGTAATACCGATAATGAGGAAAAGGGGGAAGTAGTCGTTGATAAGCGAAATATAGCGCACCCGTTCGTTGAAAAGGCGTCTACACAATAAAAAAACTACTGCTACAAGCAAAATGCCGCCGGACATTAAAAAGCGCGGCGCACCCACTTGCATGATACCATCCACTGACTCCAAAAAGGTAAGACAGCCAGGTACCGGATCAAGAAAGAAACGGAAATGGCGGATAAATACTACGAGAAAACAGTAGTGGAATGCCAAAGCAAAAAGCCACAACCATTTTGATGAGTAGTATGCAATCCGTGAACCCTGTCCCTTATAATCGGCATGTACTTCGGCATGCGTATTTCTGAATAAGGAACGGAACAAAAAAACTTCCAAAAACATACGTTTGATAACGCCACAAGTTGTGCTTGGGTTATCAAGTTCAGCCTGCTTAATCCATGGCAAGGACTTCTGCTGTCCCCCGGTGGTGGGAATACAGAAAGGAACAGGCGATTTACTCCAACGGACCATGCGCCAAATGACGCCGCCGATGAAGATAATCACGGCAACATAGGGCAAAAGTATGCCGAAAAGGAAGCCAAGCCCGATGCTCGTTCCAATCCAGACAACCATCGACATTGCCAAGACTACCAGTAATGAAGTGATCATTATCTTACCTCACTGGGCTAGAGGTT
>CAYJJP010000174.1:0-5055 GCA_964370525.1 uncultured Desulfovibrionaceae bacterium
TGAGGGGGGAAGGGGAAGCTTTTGGGCTTTGGCAAAAGTTCCCCTTCCCCCCTCATAAATAAAAAATTAATCAGAAATAATCAGAAATAATCAGAAATAATCAACATTTCCTAATAAATTCCTGGGTATAATTGTACCAAGATGGTAGCGATGATACCAACGACTATGCCGTAGAAAATGAAAGGCCAGAAGGTCTTTTTAAGTACGAGGCCTTCACGTCCGGCAAGACCCACCACGGCGCACACGGCCACGATGTTATGTACACAAATCATATTACCCATGGCGCCGCCCACAGCTTGTGTAGCTACGATGAGTTGACGAGGAATTTGCAACAATTCTGCTGTATTCCACTGGAATTCACCAAAGAGTAAGTCAGATACTGTGTTAGAGCCGGTGATGAAGGCACCGAGTCCGCCCACATAGGATGAGAGGAATGTCCATGCGCCGCCGGCTAGGTCTGCCATAGTTTTGGCCATGGCAAGCGGCATGGAATCGAGGCTGCCCGGATTGACACCGGATCCACGGAAGATGGAAACAAGTGCAACAGCAAAGATAAGCGCAATGGTTGGGGATTTCATCTTGCTGATGGATTCGCCCCAAGCACGTTTGACTTTTTCACCATTCATGCCGTGGATGGCGATGGTAAGAATAGCTACTAGGATAAATGGTATTGTTCCTGGTAGATAGAGGTATTGAATGGCGGCATTAACATGCTCATAGCCAAGAATACTTTTGAACGGGATGGATTGAGCTGCCAACCAGCTTTTTAGTGGAAGTTGGGAGATACGGGTTACCACAAGAATAAGACCGATGAGGGCATAAGGAAGCCATGCTCTTACTTGGCTCATATGCGCAGTAAATTCGGTTTTGGTTTCGGTTTGTACAGTACCTGTCCATTCGGGATCCCAAGTATCTTGAGGTCCGAAAGTCCATACGTTTTTAGGTACACAGAAGCCTTTTTTTGTACCGGCAACAAGGACACCAAGACCCACAAGACCACCGATAAGTGATGGGAATTCGGGCCCTAAGAACCATGCGAAAATGAGATAAGGCACAAGGAAGCACGCAGCGGCAAAGAGGCAATATTTCCATGCGGCAAAGCCTTCGCTCCAGCTTTTGTTTTGACCGTAAAAACGAGTCATAAAGCCAAGCAGGAAGATGGGCAGAATGATGGCCATGGGGCCGTGCATGGTGGTTGCCCATTCGCCGATGATTTTTGTGAAATTATCGAAAGTTCCGAAGTTTTCTGCGTTAATTAACGGTTTTAAGGGACCAAAACCGATGATAACCGGCGTACCCACAGCACCAAAGGTTACTGGGAAACTGTTAAAGACCAAACAGATAACCGCTGCTGCAAGCGGTGGAAATCCAAGGGATAAAAGAAGAGGAGCAGCAAGAGCAGCAGGCGTACCAAAACCGGCGGCGCCTTCGATGAAGGCAGCAAACATATAGCCGATGATGATGGTTTGTACACGGCGGTCAGGGCTGATGTTTTGCATGCCATACTGGATGGTTTCCATGCCTCCACTTTCTTTGAGCGTAAACATGATGAGAATGGCGCCAAAAACGATAATAAGCACGCCAATGGCGGTGACTACACCTTGCAAGGACAGTGCGAGCACATAGAGTGGCTCAAGTTTCCATACAAAAAGACCGGCAACAGCGGCTATAAGCCATGCTATGGGCATGGCGCGTGTGGCAGGCCAGCGGAGGCCAACCATTAGGATGAGCGCTGCTAAGATGGGCAAGATTGCTATGAGCGCCAACATTGATACAGACATAGAAACTCCTCTTTTTATCCAAGGTTATCCTTGGTTTATTAGAATTTGCAGTCAACATAAGTTTTTTTCTTCCATATCCGGTATTGAACAAAAAAATAACTTGTCAGACTGTGTCCCGTGAGGGGGAGCAGTTATTACTACATCCCCCTCAATAACTCAAAACATATACTTATGAGCGCATTTTTTCTGCTAACAGTTCAGAAATATGCGACACTTTAAGGTCTTGTTTTTCTTTTTCTGCTCCACCTCGAATTTGCATAATGCAACCGGGGCAATCAACCACAAGACGACTTGCGCCGGATTCTTTGGCGTTGTGTAGTTTCATGGCTAAGAGGTTTTTGGAAATTCCGGGGAACTTCATGGAATAAGATCCACCAAAGCCACAGCACACATCTTCTTCTTTGCTTGGTACATAGGTTGCTGCCATATTAATGAGCTTGCGTGGTTCGTCAGTGACGCCAAGACCGCGACACAAGTGACAAGATGCATGGTAGGTGACTTTTTCCTTTTCACCTTTGACAAAAAAGTCACTGGCACTTACGTGCAGAACATTGTGTACAAATGAACTAAAGTCCATAATTTTGGACACAAATTTGCTGCAAGCTGCCTTGGTTGCAGCATCGGCAGAGGATTCTTCGCCCACAAGCTCAGGGTAGGTGTTTTTTAAGTGTGAGGCACACGAAGCACAAAGGGTAATGATTGCGTCATAATTTTTCGCATTAAAAGCTGCAATATTTTGCTCGGCAACGGCAATGGACGTTTTTCTTTGTCCCATCATTTCAAGTGGTAATCCACAGCAACTTTGTTGCATGGGGAAATCACAATCTACATTATATTCTTCAAATATCTCAACTGCTGCTTTTAATTGCTCGGGATAGATGAAATCTTGTGCGCAACCGGCAAAAATAGCTATTTTTAATCGAGCTTCGGAAATTTTTGGTTTAATTTTTTTCCATTGGTCACGGAAGGACTCATCAGCCAAGGCCGGAAGGGCTTTGAATTGTTGTTTGCCAAAGAAAATAGCCGGTAAATGGCGTTGATATTGTGTACCGCCGGTGACGGGAACTTGGGCATATTTGGCAAACTTTAAGAGGCTATGGAACAACTTGCGGTTTTTCATTACCGAACTTAAAAGCTTTGCCTCAAGTGGAGTGCCTTCTTCTTGGTCAAGGCGTACACGAATTTCACGGATAAGCCGTGGCAAATCAATGCCGCCGGCGCAAATGTTTTTACAGGCTTCGCAGTTAACGCAGTTTTGGGCTAATACTTTTGCTTTTTCGCGTCCATGGAAGAAATAGGTGAGGATAAGCCCAATGGCGCCGATGTAGATATAGCCCATGCGATGTCCGCCGACTAAGCGGAATACCGGACAGACGTTGGCACATGCTCCGCAGCGAACACAGCGGAAAATTTGTGAAAAAAGATCATCCTTGGCAATGGCGGTACGTCCGTTGTCCACAAAAATGATGTGCATTTCTTTTTTTTCTGTGTCATTGCCATTCCATTCGCCGGGGCCGGTAAACCATGTTACATAGGTGGTTATGAGCTGGGCGGTGGCATTACGCGGAAGAATTTGCAAAGTATTCATGGCATCGTCAAGGGTTGGGAGAAGCTTATCAAGGCCGGCAATGGCCACATGAATACGGGGTAGGGTGGAAACAAGGCGAGCATTGCCTTCATTGGTGCAAGTGCCAAAGGCGCCTGTTTCTGCAATGCAAAAGTTAGCACCGGTAACGCCCATGTCGGCGGCGATGTATTTGGGGCGCAATTCCTTACGTGACACTTTAACTAAGTGGTCAACATCGTGGTCTTCTTGTTGGCCGGTCACCTTACTGAAGTCGTCGGCAACTTCGTAGCGTGAAAGGTGAATGGCGGGCATAACCATGTGCGAAGGTCCTTCGCCGCGTAATTGAATAATATATTCGCCAAGATCCGTTTCATCCACAATGAAACCTTCGGCTTCCAAATGATGGTTAAGCTGCGTTTCTTCGCTGGTCATGGATTTTGATTTGGCAATGCGTTTTACATTACCTTCCTTGGCAATGCGTGCCATGATGACATTGGCTTCATGGGCGGTTGCGGCGCGATGCACAATAACGCCCTTGGCCTCGGCATTTTTCTTAAATTCTTCGTAGTATTGCTCAAGATTTTGAGCCACATGGTCTTTAACATCGGCGATTTTCGCAATAATTTCCGGGGAGTTGATTTGCTTGAAAACATTGTCACGGTTGGTTCTATAGGCCACGGCAAATGTATCTAAGGTTTTGCGCAAAAAGCCATTGTCCAATGCTTCATCAAGCTCAGTGGAATATTCAGAAAGATTTTGGGGTGCTTTATGCATGACTTTCATCCTCCAAGATAATTATGTGTTGCTCTAAGGGGCCATGCACCCCAACAGCAGGTACTCGCTCAATGTCAGCTGTGCGTGAAGGGCCGGAAATAAAGGCAGAATAGGCTCCGGGTTTTTGTTGCATTTCTTTTAGAACGTGAGTTATATCGAAAAGTTCTGGGTATATTTCGGATTTTTTAAGCAAAAATATGCAAATTTCGCTCATCATGGTGGCGAGGCGCTTTTCTTCGCTGTCTGAATTGACAAGACAGGTTCCGGAAGCTGCCACGGCACATTCAGCGTGCACAAAGCCAATATCGATGCCGGCTAAATATTTACGCATACCACTGTCTATGCAGACGTAGCCCTTTTCAGCGCACAATTTTTCGAGTTTTTCGTAGAGTTTTTTATCAAGACCGGGGGCGGCTATGATGCGATTTAAGCGAGTGGGTATGCTGTCGGCGGAAAGGGGACCAAGTTCTGTACCCGGCTCTTCAGCTAATATTTCACAGGGTTTTTTAGCGGCACATACTTCAAGTACATAGGCGATGGCTTCATCTTCATTTTTAACGCTGACAATTTTTGAACCAACCACGCCGGATTTAGTGCAAAAAGTCTCAAAAACAGTTTCTTTATTCATTTTATTTCCGTAAATAAGGTAAGTGCATTACCGTTAAAGGGTTTTTCATGTACAATTATGTATTGTTAGCTTAGAACTTATCTGCTCTTTACGGATAAGTTCTAAGGAAACTCTGATTAATTCCTTCGGAGGGGAGGGCTCTGCCCCTCCACCCCGATTACGGGAGCAAGGGGAATTATCCCCTTTGGAAACCCTATCGTGTTTTAAGTCAATGCATTGCATTGGCAAACTTTTCAAAAGAATTTTTCGTAAGAAAAATTCGCGTGAAAGTTTTTTGGAAAGGGGGGCTGGGGGAAGAACCTTTT
>CAYJJP010000175.1:0-5045 GCA_964370525.1 uncultured Desulfovibrionaceae bacterium
TGGCGCAAGCAAAAGTTCCCCCCACAAAAAATATCGCAAATTAGAATCACGTGAGGTGAAGCAGGGATGGTGCATAGAAAAAACAAAAAGTCCTTTCACATCAAGCATATCATGTACAGCTTGAAACAAAGGCGCAATGTCAACTATATCCATAAGAGCCATATTTGCAAAAGCTTTTGTGAAAGGTTGGCTTGTCTTCAGGCGCATGAGAGCTTCAAATGGCATGATCAGAATACTGCTAAGACAATAAAAAAAGCTTGTTCTTTCGAGCAAGCCTTTTTTATTTGTATTAAGCTAATTTCTGCAACTTACTTAATTTCAACTTCAGCACCGGCTTCAACAAGTTGCTTCTTGGCATCTTCAGCTTCGTCTTTAGACACGGCTTCTTTAATGGCGCAAGGTGTGCCGTCAACTTTATCCTTAGCTTCTTTGAGGCCAAGGGAGGTCAAAGCACGAACAACTTTAATAACGCCAATCTTGTTAGCACCTGCGCCCTTCAAGATAACGTCAAACTCGGTCTTTTCTTCAGCTTCAGCAGCGGCAGCAGCAGGAGCAGCCATCATCATGGCAGCAGCGGGAGCAGCAGCGGAAACACCAAATTTTTCTTCTAATTCTTTAATGAACTCAGAAAGTTCAAGTACAGTCATGTTAGAGATAAACTCAACAACTTGTTCTTTAGTCACGGACATGATATTCTCCTAAATTCTTTAGCTTAAGCTTTTTTAATGTACAACAATTACAGTCTGACGCTTTTCTATGCAGCTTTCTTTGACTCAAGGTCTTTAAGCGCATAAAGCATACCACGAATAATGTTGGCAAAAAGTGATACAAAAGAGGTGGGCACAGCGTTCATTGTGCCAAGCGTTTGGGCAAGGAGTTGTTCCTTGCTTGGGAGCTTAGCGAGATCTTCAACTTGTGCAGCAGTAAGCACTTTACCCTCAAGACTCGCATGACGAACCTTGAAAATTTTGCTTCCTTTTGCAAAGTCGCTGATTGCCTTGGCCACCGCCACTGGGTCATCATATCCAAAGGCAATGCCACAGTTTTCCTTAAAATCTTCTTTTATGGAATCATGTGTGCCACCGGTAAGTGCAATACGAGCTAAAGTGTTCTTTACAACAAGGTATTCACACCCTGCATTGCGTAAAGCATCTCTTAAGCTTGTCAGCTCTTCCACCGGCATACCTTTGAAATCGGTAACTATCATGATAGAGGCTTTATCGGCTTTTGCCTTAATACCTTCTATGAGGACAGCTTTTTCGGACCTATTCACGTGATACTCCTCACGTTTGGGTTTGCCAAATGGAATGCCGAGCCAAAGACTTTATAGCATTATAAGCTTAGTCTCAGTAGGATTTATGGGTACCTACTTTCTTCGACTCGATTATTCCTAATCCATAACCAGTGGAAGGGGTTTTAATCCCCCCCCCCATCTCTCAGGTTTTTACTTATAAAAGTAAATAACAGTGTGAGTGTTAGCCTTCGAGAAATTTCTTTATATGTGTGGGATCAGCCTTAAAGCCAGGTCCCATTGTGGTCGAAATTGCAAGGGATTGCATATACTGTCCCTTGGCTGAAGCAGGCTTCAAACGTTGAACTGTGTCAAGCAAAGCTTTGAGGTTGCCAAGAATTTTTTCGCTGCCGAAAGACACTTTACCAAGAGGAGCGTGCAATACGCCAGCCTTATCTACGCGAAACTCAACACGACCTGCTTTCAATTCTTTAACAGCAGTGGTTACATCCATAGTTACAGAACCTGTCTTAGCATTAGGCATAAGACCACGAGGTCCTAACATACGACCAATTTGACCCACAAGCGCCATACAGTCAGGGGTTGCTACAGCTGCATCAAAGTCGAGCCAGCCGTCTTTGATTTTTGCAACAAGCTCTTCTGCTCCGGCAAAATCAGCACCGGCAGCTAATGCTTCTGCTTCTTTTTCGCCCTTACAAAATACTGCTACGCGTACTTTTTTTCCAAGTCCGTTGGGAAGCGTTACCGCACCACGAACCATTTGGTCAGAATATTTTGGGTCAACGCCAAGGCGTACGGCCACATCCACTGTTTCATCAAATTTTGCAAAACTTGCTGCGAGTGATTTACTTACTGCATCTTCAAGTGTGAAGCGTTCCAGTAAATCCACTCCTTCAAGAGCTGAACGATATTTTTTGCCATGTTTGGGCATTTCTTCTTCCTTCGTTTTTCATCTCCTGCCAAATAATTATTCGGCAGTACAATTGATTTGAACGGCTTTTCTTATTATGTAAAGAAAAGCTACTTAATTTCAATACCCATGCTACGAGCAGTTCCGCTAATAGTTCTTATTGCAGAATCCATGCTTGCAGCATTGAGATCAGGCATCTTTAACTTGGCAATCTCTTCGATTTGAGCCAAACTCAACGAGCCAACCTTGTTACGGTTTGGTTCGCCTGAACCTTTTTCCACCTTAGCAGCTTTCATAATAAGTACAGCAGCAGGAGGGGTTTTGGTAATAAAGCTAAAGGAGCGATCTGCATACACAGTGATAACAACAGGAATAATCATTCCTTTTTGATCCTGTGTACGCGCATTGAACTCTTTACAAAATCCCATTATGTTAAGGCCATGCTGACCAAGCGCCGGTCCTACCGGAGGCGAAGGGTTAGCAGCGCCAGCTGAAATTTGTAATTTAATTTTGGCAACTTCTTTTTTAGCCATCGTTTAATTCCTTTAAAAACAACCGAGCATTAAGTTTAACCTTTAGAAACTTGAATAAAATCCAGTTCCACAGGTGTTTGGCGTCCGAAAATGGAAACTGAGACTTTCAGTTTTCCCTTATCGTAATTTACTTCATCCACAACGCCGTTAAATCCACCAAAAGGCCCGTCAATAACACGAACTTCTTCTCCACGCTCAAAGTTGAACTTCGGACGAGGTGTTTCTTGGCGTTCCTTCATTAGTTGTAAAATCTTCTCAGCCTCACTGTCACGCATGGGAGAAGGTCTGTTTTTTCCACCAACAAATCCTGTTACCTTAGGAATATTTTGGATAAGATACCAAGAAAAATCGGTCATAGCCATTTGAATCATGACATAACCGGGATAAAACTTTCTCTTGGTAGTGCGCTTTTCACCGCCCTTTCCAAGCTCTTCAACTCTTTCCGTAGGAACAACAACGCGAGCAATCAGATTCTTTGATTGGCCATTACGCACCATTTCATTAATGGTTTGCTCAACACGCTGTTCAAATCCTGAATATGTATGCAGAATATACCAGCGCATATTCTCAATGACCACACCATCAAGCATGCCATAATTTTGTGCCGGTGCTTCAAACTCTTCACTGGCTTCAGATAAAAGAACTTGAGCTTCATTGTCAAGTTCTTGCTCTGACTGCTCTTCTTGAACACTATCAAGTTGACTAACTTCTTCTTGATTGTTTTCGTCTTGAGTTATTGACTGACCATCACCAAACTCAGCTTCAGTAAAACTTTTATCACTGGAGGTGTCGTCGTTTGGCAAATCTTCACTGAATTTTTCTTCATTCATCGTATTTGCCTAGGAAAGAATGGTTTTCATTATTGTAGAAAAGCCTAAATCCACTAAACCGAGAAGCACAGACATAACAGCAACAAAACCAAGCACAACCAATGTAGCTCGACGTGTTTCTTTCATGGTAGGCCAGCTCACCTTACGCAGCTCTGCCCTTGATTCTTCCACATACGTTACGAAACGGGAAATGGGATTTTGCTCTACGTTTGCCTTAGCTGTATTTTGAACTGCTGATTTCTTTGTTGCCATAATGCATACCGTTGATTTGTGGATAATAAATGGCAGGGCAGGGGGGATTCGAACCCACAACTTTCGGTTTTGGAGACCGACGCTCTAGCCGTTGGAGCTACTGCCCTGTAAACTTGTGTTAAAAATATATTCACTTTCAACACATAATGAGTTTAGGAAATTATTTGCGCAATTATTTTTATGTTTTTAGGAGGCTCTACAATTGTCTCTTGTAAAGCCTTCCCGACATTACATATCTTTTAGACTATCTGGTCTCACGGTGCACTGTGTGCTTGCGATCCCATGGGCAATACTTCTTAAGTTCAAGCCGACCCGTGGTAGTCTTTTTATTTTTGCGCGTAGTATAATTACGACGCTTGCATTCAGTGCAAGCTAAAATTACATTAATACGCATATTTATTACTCTACAATCTCAGTTACAACGCCAGAACCAACGGTGCGACCACCTTCACGAATAGCGAAACGCAAACCTGCTTCCATGGCTATGGGGTTAATAAGCTCAACGATAAACTGGCTGTTATCGCCGGGCATAACCATTTCTACACCTTCAGGCAAACCGATGATACCGGTGATGTCTGTGGTACGGAAATAGAACTGAGGACGATAGCCAGAGAAGAATGGGGTGTGACGACCACCTTCTTCTTTAGAAAGTACGTATACTTCTGCCTTAAACTTCTTGTGAGGAGTGATGGACTTAGGAGCAGCAAGTACTTGACCGCGCTCAACGTCGTCACGCTTTACACCGCGAAGGAGGGCACCAACGTTTTCACCGGCGCGACCTTCGTCAAGAAGTTTACGGAACATTTCAACACCAGTACAAGTGGTGCTAACGGTATCTTTGATACCAACGATTTCAACAACGTCACCAACTTTAACAATACCGCGCTCTACACGACCGGTTACAACAGTACCGCGACCGGAGATGGAGAATACGTCTTCGATAGGCATAAGGAATGGCTTATCAATGTCGCGCTCTGGCTCAGGAATGGCGTTGTCACAAGCGTCAAGGAGTTCAAGAATGCACTTGGCGTCGTCGCTGTTAGGATCGTCGGTTTCAAGAGCTTTCAAAGCAGAACCGCGGATAACAGGTACGTCGTCGCCAGGGAAGTCGTAGGAAGAAAGAAGTTCGCGAACTTCCATTTCTACGAGTTCAAGCAATTCTTCGTCGTCTACGAGGTCGCACTTGTTGAGGAATACAACAAGGTAAGGTACGCCAACTTGGCGAGCAAGCAAGATGTGCTCACGAGTTTGTGGCATAGGACCGTCAG
>CAYJJP010000176.1:0-5042 GCA_964370525.1 uncultured Desulfovibrionaceae bacterium
AAGATGATAGCCTATAAAAGCTGCGTGTGCGTAGTTCAAGTATGATGTGCTTTTCATATTCAAAAGCTAACTCAACATCTGCTCCCCATTCTTCTCGTAACACTCGTTCCAATTCTTGAGTTTCTGCCCAAATATCTAAAAGTTCTTCGTCTGATAATGATTTAAGCCGCAATGAAAAAGGAATGTCTTCTGTAAAAACCGTTCTTGTCGCCATAAAAAACCTCAAGGCCTGTGTGGATATATGCTGCTATCAGCAAACATCTGCTCCGTTTTTTCCAAATAAATATGTAACAAACAATCTTGTCCAAGCACAGCCAGCACAAGAGACAATGGCGAAAGATAACCTTGTAGCCAATCCGCTGTAAAATACACTCTCCTATTTTCTATATCTATGTGAGATTCTTTAATAAGCGACCTAACGTCTATGGTTCTTGGCCCTTTCTTCGTCTCACGAGTAAAGGTTCGAGTGGATTCTTCAAGGAAAGACTGCCACATTTGAAAATATTTGTCCATGCTTTTTTGGCACCCTTTGTAAAAAAAACAAAAGTTTTCTTGCACGGATTGCTCTGTGCGCCCGGCTTTAGTTGTAGGCACAACTTCTAACACTTCCATTCCACTTGGTAAATGTTCGGTAAGCCTTGCTGCCACATCTTGTGCCGGTATAATTTGCCGTAAAGTAATGGCAAACCATTCCGCATTGCTCCCCACCCCAACCGGCAATGCACGTCCAAAAGATATCAGCGGAAGAGGATGAAAGCCTTGAGAAAAGGTCATGGGAAGATCTGCACGGCGCAAGCAGCGCTCAAGAATGGCTTGCAGTTCCAGCTGGCTTAAATACGCACACAGGCCAAGGCGTTTATGCCACACTCTGTATTCAACAGCCTTAACCTTTAATTGTTCTGCAATGACAGGTGGTTCAGCCTTTGTTTTTTTGGGGAGAACAAGCCTGCCATCCTCATCAAAGTTTGCCGTATGCTTTGCCTGGTCACGTTGCGTAAAATTAAGTATATTTTGTACTTTTTCTGTTCTTTCGCCATGTTTGTCATATAAATGTGAACTATGCGCCGCTGTATCGCACACTCCGCAACTTTGGCAAGCATGGTAACGACAGTCTTTGGTGATTTTTTCATTCAAAGCTCGCTCACGTTCTTTGAGCAAATAAGTCTTGCTGACGCCGCATTCTAGGTGCTCCCAAGCAAGGGGAGCGTCTATATTGCGAGTTCCGATATAATCTTCCACCTTAAGCTCACAAGCCTCAAGAGCTGCTATCCACGGCTCAAGGCTAAAATTCTCCACCCAAGACGAGAAAATACCGCCGGCTCTATATACTTTTTCCACAACGCAAGCCATTTTCCGATCACCGCGCGAGAGTATGCCCTCAAGGTGACTCATGCTTGGCTCATGCCAGCGCATTTTAAGACATTTTTGCCCTTGAAAAGCCTCTTTCAAATATTGTATGCGCGCTTGTATCTCATCAAAAGATATCTGCTCTTCCCATTGAAATGGGGTAAAGGGCTTTGGCACAAATGGAGAAATGGCTGCGGTAACTTGCATACGCGGATTACGTTGATTGGGCAAGCTCCATGCAACATCTCTTACTTTTTGGCATAAATCAACAATGGCATCCAAGTCCGCATAACTTTCTGTGGGTAAACCAATCATAAAATACAGCTTTACTTGTTGCCAGCCATGCTCCATAAGCTTTTGTACATGCAAGAGAATATCTTCTTCGCTAATTCCCTTATTAATGACATCACGCAAACGTTGACTGCCGGCTTCCGGCGCAAGAGTTGCACCGGTGCGACGTATGCCGGCCATGCGCTGCATAATATCATCATCAATGGAACCGACACGCAACGATGGCAAGGATACAGAAATCTGTTCCTCGGCACAGCGATCCACTGTGTTCATAAACAGTGTTTTTAAGGCCGAAAAGTCTCCTGTACTCAAAGAAAGGTAGGAAATTTCATCAAATCCGGTATTACTTAGGCATTCTTGTAAAATATGCTCCATATCTGTCAAAGAACGCTCACGCACCGGCCTATACACCATGCCGGCATGACAAAAACGACATCCGCGCGTACAACCTCTGGCAATTTCTAAGGCCAATCTATTATGCACAGCACCTATGGGGACAACCTGCTTGCTTGGATAGGACGTTTTATTCAAATCGTGCACGATGCGTCTATGGACTTTTGTATAATCGCTCATAAGCGGTGCCAAAGTTCCGTCTGCATTTTCTTCAAACAGACTTGGCACATACACACCGTGAATATGCCTTGCTTCTTGCAAAAATTGAGTGCGAGACATTTTTTGGGTACGCGCACTTTCAAGCAAGTGCGCTATATCAACCAACACTTCTTCACCTTCGCCAAGCACCATAAGATCCATAAACGGCGCCAATGGTTCTGCGCTTAGTGTAGCCCCACCCCCTGCTATGACTATGGGATAGGCAAATAAATCATCGCCACGATCTTGAGTTCGCAAAGGGATATTTCCAAGGTCTAACATATAAAGAATATTAGTATAAGCCAGTTCGTGCGTTAAGGAAAACCCAATGGCATGCATGTGAGCTAAGGGAGTATCTGATTCAAGCGTACACAATGAAGCATTGTTTTGCTGTAAAATATCACGGGTTTCTCTACACGGCGCCATGACACGCTCTGCCCACCATGTTTCATGTTCATTGAGGTTGGCATACAAAATTTTCTGCCCAAGGTAGGACATACCAACTTCGTAAGTATCTGGAAAAGCAAGGGCTATCCGAAGGCAAACGCGCGATGCATCTTTGTGCACAGCCCCTTCTTCAATACCTAAAAAACGACTTGGCCTTGGCAAAATGGGCAAAAATTCGCGCATAATAAGCTATTCTCTCTTGAAAAATTCTTTTGATTGAGGTGGCATTGCTCACCATAAATAAAGATGAGCAATAAGCGAGCATTGGAAAAACGGAGGGAGATGCACCTTGGCATAAACCACAACCTGTGAAAAATTAATTTTCAATACAGGCTGTTATCCCTCCGTTCAAAAAATCGACTAAAAGTAACATTACAATTACAAAACGCAATTTTTTCAACGAACTGTAAAAAGTATGCACTTGAAATAAGTTGTCATTTGAAATACTAGTTTTCTATATTTCCAAAATTCAATGTTCCAATGGAACCTGCTTTTAAAACATTTTCCACGATTTCAAGGTATTTTTTTTGCATTTCTACTGCAGTTTCTTGAAAACGATACAAGATATGTCTACCGTTTATGGAACCGCCAAAATTATTTTCAAAGGGAACACCATAGGGAAGCATCATCAATTTCATTTTTTGAGATTGGCTTTCACCACGCTGTATTGTACAGACATAATTCACCGAATCAGTCTTGATATCATAATTACCAATAATCAACTCTCCAGTTACCAACTTGAACATGCGAACATCAAACTCCACATTTTTCTCCTTCAAATATTTCTACAAAATCAACAAAAATAATACGTTCAGAAGATTTTACACGTATCTTCATGACAAAAATTCATCAATACTAAAGCAAAAACATTTTAAGCATAAAAGCTCTCAGTGCTGCGTAAAACTCAACTTTAATATATATCAGATTTTTCTATACAAATGTAGATTTACTGTCAAGATAAATTACTTATGATGTATTTTTTTTAAAATATATGTATCTCTTTGTATTTACATGTATTTGGACTTTATGCTTCAAGGTAGACCTTGACATGTAGCAAGAAAAATGTAAGAATTTTGAGTTGTACATACAAAATGGAATGGGTGATAGAATAATGTAGCAACCTTGCTTTAAGCATATCTTCATAAAATTTCGATAAATGAAATACTTGTAATTGCCTGAAATGTAAAAATAAGCAATGAAATCTATTTATGAAGTATGCTTCTTCGCTTATGAGCACTATGAAAATTTGTCCAAAGCATTGGATTGGTCGGCATAAAAGCATTGGATTGGTCGACATAAAAGCAATGGTAATACATTTTAGATGGGTGTACTTTTAAGGAGTTTTTATGGAGCGATGTAGAAAAAACTGTTGTGAGTTGCAAGAAAAACTTGGCTATACATTCAAAAATATAGAATATTTACAAGTTGCCCTTACTCATAGTTCATGGGCCAACGAAAGCAAAAAAAACACAGATCACAACGAACGTCAAGAATTTCTGGGCGATGCCGTGCTTGAGTTATGCGTTTCTTGGGTGCTGTTCACTCGTTTTTCCCATGTGCGCGAAGGAGACCTTACGCGCATGCGCTCAACGTTAGTTTCTGCCAGCAGTCTTGCTAATATTGCAAGAGAGCTTAATATCGACACCTACATCTATCTTGGACGCGGCGAAGAAAATCAAGGCGGCCGACAAAGAGACACTGTGCTCAGCGATGCTTTTGAAGCCGTGCTTGGAGCCGTTTTTCAAGACGGCGGCTTTGAGGCGAGTTTTGCTGTCGTTACGCACATTTTTTCCGCACATTGGCCAAGCCACGTCGAACAACATCTACGCAAAGATTACAAAACACAACTTCAAGAAACAATGCTACGCTTGCACAAAGACCGCCCCATCTATGTACTTGAAAAAAGCTCAGGTCCGGAACACGCAAAAGTATACGAAGTGCGCCTTGCCTTACCCAACGGGCTCATTTTCACTGCCTCAGGACAGAGTCTCAAAAGAGCCGAACAAGAAGCTGCGCGCCTTGCACTGCTTGAGTGTTCGTAAATTCTCTTCCTTGCAGCCGAACCTTTATGCCAAGTCCTATCTTAAACACATGGCAGACCATGCATATTGTGGCATAAAGGTGATACTTTCTTTACACACTCAGCGTATGGACAATATACCGAGAGTGCAATTTTAGCAAAACAGTTTTGCAGTTACTTATTGGCAGTGTGACAAGCCAAATATACATTGGCTCTGTCACCTTCCTTGCCATTTTCCTCTTGCTTATAATCCCCCACAGCCAATGGCTGTGAACCTTGTGACCTAGACCTTTTTTCAGACCGGCCTGGAGTCCGTCATACTCCAGGCCTCCCGTCTTTGGTCTGC
>CAYJJP010000177.1:0-5027 GCA_964370525.1 uncultured Desulfovibrionaceae bacterium
ATGGTTGTTGCAGAAGGTTCTTACTACACCCAGCGTCAGCCTCACCTTCCCATTGAGCCGGACGTCGGTTATGGTTATATGAACAAAGACGGTCAGTTGGTACTTCATTCCAAATCCATCGGTTTGCATTTGCATGGCCTTATGATTGCTCCCGGTCTTGGCGTAGAACTTGGTAAAGATCTTGTCATGGTACAAAACACCACCGGTGGTACCTTTGGTTACAAGTTCTCCCCCACCATGGAAGCTCTTGTGGGCGTAGCCGTTCTTGCTACCGGCAAACCTTGTCACTTGCGTTATAACTATGAGCAACAACAAAACTACACCGGTAAGCGTTCACCTTTCTGGACAAATGTACGCATGGCTGCCGATAAAAACACCAAGAAAATCATGGCTGTTGAAGTAGATTGGACTGTTGACCACGGCCCATATTCAGAATTTGGCGACTTGCTCACCTTGCGTGGCGCTCAATTCTGCGGTGCAGGTTATGGCATTCCCAATATGCGTGGTACCGGCCGCACTGTAGCCACTAACCATGCATGGGGCGCTGCTTTCCGCGGTTACGGCGGCCCTGAAATTGAATTTGCTTCTGAGTCTTGCGTTGACGAATTAGCATTGAAAATGGGTGTAGATCCGCTTGAATTGCGTGCCATCAACCACTATCGTCCCGGCGATACAACACCTAACCAACAAACTCCTGAAGTATTTAGCTTTGCAGAAATGTTTAACATTATGCAACCAAAATACGAAGAAGCCAAGGCTCGTGTAGCTAAAAACTCCACTCCCGAAGTAAAACGCGGTGTTGGTGTGGCTCTTGGTGTATACGGTGCCGGTCTTGACGGCCCTGACAATGCCGAAGCTTGGGTAGAACTCAACGAAGACGGCGGCGTAACTATCCTGAACTGCTGGGAAGATCACGGCCAAGGCGCCGATGCCGGTACCCTTGGTACAGCCCACGAAGCCTTACGCCCCATCAATATGCCTATGGATAAAATCCGCATGGTTATGAACGACACAAGCAAGGCTCCCAATTCCGGCCCCGCCGGTGGTTCCCGTTCACAAGTTATGGTTGGTCAAGCCATCCGTGTTGCTTGCGAATTGCTCATGGCAGCCATGAAGAAAGACGACGGCACCCTACACGACTATGCCAGCATGAAAGCTGCAGGTCTTGAAACCCGTTATGCAGGCGTATGGACAGCCAAGGCTAAAGAATGCGACGGCAAGGGTAAGGGCGAACCTTTCTCCTGCTATATGTACGGCCTCTTCCTTGCCGAAGTAGCTGTTGATGTTGATTCCGGTAAAACCACTGTGGAAAAAATGACCATGGTAGCTGATATCGGTTCTGTAAACAACGTAGTTATCACCAACGGTCAAATCTACGGCGGACTTGTACAAGGTATCGGCCTTGCACTTACCGAAGATTATGAAGACCTTAAAAAGCACAGCACCATGTCCGGCGCCGGTATTCCTAACATTAAGGATGCCCCTGACAACATGGAAATCTACTATGTGCAAACCCCACGTCCCGAAGGCCCATTTGGCGCATCCGGCGTAGGTGAAATCCCACTTTGCGGTCCTCACCCAGCCATTATCAACGCCATTGCCAACGCTTGCGGCGCGCGTGTACGTCACTTACCTGCACGTCCTGAAAAAGTTCTTGCAGCTATGCCTAAATAAATAAGTTAACACTGGGGGGAGGGATCTTTTTGAAAAAAGGTCTTCTCCCCCCAGCCCCCCCCACCCCCAAAAACTTTTTACGGCGACGCCACTTTATCCTTAAAGTAAACTCAGCGAGCGCACGTTGCTTGTAAAAATATCAAATATTATTCGAGAATTATTATGGATCAAAGCAAGCTCCACAAAATCGAAGCCCATTGTACCCAAGAGGCCATGCCCAAATGTCAGGCGCATTGTCCTTTACATCTTGATGTTCGCGCCTTTATGGGCGCCATGCAAGACAATAAACTTGCTGAAGGGCGTAAAACATTGGAAAAACATTTGCCCATTCCTAACATTTTGGGACGCATCTGCGACCATCCGTGTGAGGGATATTGTTTACGCCGCGATTTTGGTGGTAGCCTTGCCATTCACAGCCTTGAAAAGCTTTGTTTAGACAATACACAAAAGCAAGGTAAAGCCTTTCCTCGTCCGCCAAAAGCTCAAAAAATAGCGGTATTTGGCAATGGTATTGCTGCCTTGGTCGTTGCCTTTGAGCTTGGTAAAAAGAATTTTCCCGTCACTTTGTTTTATGAAAATCATGTACATGACTTTTTATTACAGAATTTTTCCGGTTTACACGCTGAGCACATAGAATCTGAGCTCTCACTTATGCAAAAACAACATTTGCAGCTGAAACAAGCTACGCTAAGTGCTGATTTTTTTCAGCAAATACAAAACGATTCTCAAGAATTTGACGCGATTTTTGTAGACATGCACGCAGCGCCGCATATTGCAGAATATTTACAAGCAATTCCCGCTGATTACACGATGTTTGTAAGGAACAATATCTGTATTGCCGGAAATATGGAACTGAGCCCCACAGGCGAAAAATTTCCTTCGGTTTCTAAGCAAGCCGGCGAAGGCAGACAAGCAGCATTATCACTGGAGCGCCTGGCTACCAATGTGTCACTCATGGCCGGGCGTGAGCATACCCTTGGGCAAAGCAAGTTACATACGCCGCTGGAAGGGCTTTTGCCAAAGGCTGCTGTATTGCCAAAGTCCGGTTTGGACTATACGCTTGAGGAAGGAGCACAAGAAGCTGGACGATGTATACAATGTGAGTGTATGCAGTGCGTGAAGCAATGTGTGTATTTACAAAAACACGGTTCATTTCCACGCAACTACACCCGACAAATCTACAATAATACCGCCATTGTGCTTGGCGACCACAAAGCCAACACGCTTATTAACGGCTGCATGATGTGCGGACAGTGCACAGAAATTTGTCCTGAGCGGTTTTCCATGATTGAAGTGGTGCTGGATGCCCGTGAAGATATGGTGGAAAAAAACTATATGCCGCCCTCAGCCTTTGAATTTGCTGTGGAAGATATGCTTTCCGCCTCCCAAAGTCCTTGTGCGCTTGTCATGCGTGCGCCTAATATTGCCGACAATCCCAGCCATGTTTTTTTTCCGGGCTGTCAACTTTCTGCTTTGCGAGCCGAACAAGTTTTTGCCGTATTTGAACTTTTACAAAAGCAAAATACAAACTTAGCCTCAGTTGGGCTTATGCTTGCGTGCTGCGGCATTCCAGCTTATTTTGCCGGACAAAAAGAATTAAACCTTGAACACTTACAACAACTAGAAGCTTATTGGGAAGAGCTTGGCAAACCTACACTCATCATGGCTTGCGCTTCCTGCCTGCGTCAATTTGAAACCTTTATGCCGCACATTCCTTGTGTATCGCTATGGGAAGTATTGCTACCGCTTACAGAAAACAGTGAAAATTCAAACACATATACTGTAAGCTTACATGACCCTTGCGGCGCAAGAAATAATCCTGCTTGGCAAGCGGCGGTACGCTCGTTGGCGCAAAAGCAAGATATTGAAATAGTAGACCATAGTTTACAAGGCAGTACCACACCCTGCTGTGGTTTTGGTGGTAATGTGTGGTGTTCACAGCCTGAGCTGGCGAGCAAAGCCACGAGTAATCTTGCGCTCACTGTTTATGATGCAACAGGACAAGACACAGCCTTGGTTTCATGTATTATGTGCCACGAAAGACTGGAGAAAATTGGCAAAAAAGCTTTGCACGTTTTGGATATTCTCCCCTTTGTTCCCAAAGCACAAACCCAAACCCTTGGCATGTCCGCACGCCGAGCAGCACGAGCCGGCTTGGTGGAAAAAATTCTCAATCATTATGGTAATTCCGGAACAAGTGCCCTACTCGCAAGTTCCATAAACAATAACAAAGAACGCCAAAACGCCATGTCCGGACATGATTTTCTGCACATAGAACCGGAACTTTTGCGTGAGCTTGAGCGCAAGCATATTTTGCATCAAGACGTGGCTCTTGCCGTGCGCATGGTTGAAGAACACAAAGAGCGCTTCATAGAACGAGAAAGCGGACATTTTGTGGGTGCTTGGCGGCCTAAAAATGTCACATTTTGGGTACGTTACTCACAAAAAAATGAGAATACATTTCATTTGCACGATGCATGGTGCCACCGTATGCAGGTACCCAATACAGTTCCGGAACCAACCAATAAATAAGAGGATGTTATGAGTATAGGCCCATCATATGCTCCCGATGCCGGCGACTGGCTCTGTGACCGTTGCCAAAGTCCGCTTGAGCAAAAAAAAATGCTGGTATATTATCTGAAAAATTCCTTTGAAGTCTATTTGCCGTGTTGCCCTCAGTGCAAACTGACTCTGATTCCCAAATCCCTCGCCGAAGGAAAGATGCTGGAAGTGGAAAAATTATTGGAAGATAAATAATGCATCACACAATATGTCATGTCCCCCTACGTCCCGGGGGACTGGAATTGACAAAGCATGCACTACAATTATGTCAATTTTATCAAGGAAATACAGTTCTTGACTTAGGATGCGGCTTTGGCCAAAGCTTACAACTTTTGCTAGATACGGGACTCAACGCCTATGGCATAGAAATCAATCCAACACTTTGCAATAATAAAATTATTTGCGCAAACGCCCAGCAACTGCCCTTCAAAAAACAAAGTCTTGACGGCATCCTCAGTGAATGTGTACTATCACTTTTAGCAGACAGAAAAACCAGCTTAGCCGCTTGGCATAAACTCTGTAAACCATCAGCACGTCTAATAATCCATGACGTATACGCTAAAACACAACAAGGTAGCGGACTTCACCCGACAAAGCTATTGCAAAACCTCAAAGACACAGGCTGGAACCTATTACATTGCCAAGATTATACACAATATTTGGCACCATTTGCGGCTCAATTACTTTGGCACGGAGAGAGTTGCGATAAACTGCAACAGTGGAAAAATTGCGGCTACGCCTTGTGGATAGCACAAAAGCCGTAACTATTCTCGCAAATTTTGCAGAAACGT
>CAYJJP010000178.1:0-5001 GCA_964370525.1 uncultured Desulfovibrionaceae bacterium
CAAGGTGACATCCTTCACGCTCTTGGCAACAGTGGTATCGGTCAGGTTGTGGGTAGAACTAGTAGCTAAAATTCCACAAGAATAAGCTCAAAAAAAATTGTAACCCGAATTTTGTAACCCACAAAAATTCGGGTCAAACTAAGACATGTAACATCTTGAAATAGCTAGATAGTGTAAAATGTAACCTTGGGGGATGCTTTTTGCGCTAGCAAAAGTTTTCCCCTCCCCTGCAAAAAAACAAATTAAAAGCAATAGCACATCAAGCCGGTGTAATATTGAGAATATCTAAGGAGGCGATTTCTTCTTCGGCTACGCGTGCAGCTTCTGCCATAATTTTTCCTTCGCTTTCCTTCCATGAGTGTAATATTTGTTTTTTGAATTCAGCACCAAAGGCTTTTAGTTGGTCGTTACATAATTTTACGAGCCGTGCTTCGCTAAACAGTCGCTTGCGTAAAAGGCCGGGCACAGGAACATAAAGTATCTTATTGACTACCCATTTATCAAGATTAAATACTTTCATGAGTACAAGTCCGCCAAGTCCGAGGACAGTTGCTGTTAGGGGGGCGCCGGATGCTGCCAGTGCTGCCAAGCCGGGAGCAGCCACCATGGTTGCCATTTCTGCGGCGTTACGGTCTTGGCTTAATGTTGATTTGCCAAGACTTTGCGCCATATCGCTGATAAAATCGTGCATGGCAAGGGCAATCCAAGTGTGTTCAAGGCGTTCCGGTACAATGGGGATGCCTTTTTCATGGAACCAATCTTTCAGTTCTTCTCGGCAGGCTTGTACAATTTGCCGCCCCATTCTTGCCATGGCCACATCTAGAAGGCTTTGCACGCGATCTTTTTCTGCAACAAGAGTTTTACCGATGCCTTCCATGAGTTGTAGGAGCGAGCCGCCATTATCTCTGTAGAAGCGAAATTCCGGTAAAAGAATGACATCTCGTAAAAATGCGCCTAATTCTTCCATGAGCATTTCGGAGCCATTTTCCAAGATGCGTGTAATGGCTCGGCGCAAGATGCGTTCTTGCATGAAGCTTGGCAGTTCGGCTTGCAATGCCTTGCGTCCTTCGCGTAAATGCATGGCAAGCATATTGTATTGTGCAAGTCCCTTGGCTATGTCGGCATAGGGTTCATCGCCAAGTAATATTTTTACATCAGCACCAAGGACACTGCGTACCACGTCCAAAACAAAAGGCCAGGCTGAGCTACCGCCCGTAAGCAAAATGAGTGGTTTATCGGCAAAGCTTGAGTTTACGACGTTTTCTTGTCCTGTATGCGTTTGGTTAGAAACATTGTGACGTGCTTGCGAGCAGGTCACAAAGAAAAGGTCTTCAAACCACGAGATGAGGTCAACTTGCTTTCCTTGCAAAAGTCCTTGACCTTGTTGCGAAATGCCGGCTCTGTGTGCATGTTCTTGCATTGATAGCAAAAAGTCTCGACTTGCCACATATTTGCCCGCATGTTCTAAAAATTCTTCCCAAGTGAAATTTTCTATATACGCTGAAGATTCCACGCTTTTTCTACCGTCGAAATATGACCAACGGACACGCACGGTGAGTGCTTTGCTACGATCTTTGTGCATGGCGGCGGAAAACTCTTCCTTGGCGCGGCGGCAGGCAACCCAGTGCACATAGTAATCATTGCCTTCTTTTTGCAGACGAGTTTCAAGGCCGGGGTTGCGTGCCAGTAAAATCTGATAGAATAGGTCATCAAAGAGTCGCCCGCCATAGAGCATATCCCCATGTCGGCTGACCACATCGGCACGGCGCAAATATGCAAAGTCGCACGTTCCGCCGCCAAAATCCACGGTTATTACTCCGCGCGCTGCCACCGACGGAGGTAGTTGTCCGCTGGCTATGTAGTGTAGCAAAGCGCCCATGGGTTCGCGTAAAAATTGCGCATTGTGCCAACCTGTGCTTTGTAAGCACTGGCGTAAAACTTGTTGATAGTGATTTTCTGCTTGTGAAGGGATGCCGACTAGGAGATGATTTTCTGCGGAATGCGTATCCGGCAGTTCAAGACCGCTGCGCAAAAGGCGTAAAAAATCAGTCATATACCCTCTTGCTTTCTCGTCTACGGCTATGTCCGGCTTAAATTGAGAATGCAGGGCATAGCTTTTGCGTTCATTCTCGCTGGCCTCACCAAATTCATATTCGGCGGCCGAACCAATAAGAAATGGGGCATTATCCTTATATAGGATGAGCGTAGGAATGGCTCCGCCAAGTGCTGGATTGTGCCAGCGATCCGGTTTTATGACCGTAACCGCCTTGGAGCTGGTGGGCTCTATAGAGTCAACTTGCGTATCGCAGGCTGCAATACAGGTATTGCTGGTGCCAAGGTCCATGGCTATGACATTCGCCGTGATTTTTGTTGTTTTTTCCATATTATTTCCTCACCTTGCGCACTGTCCCCTTACGCACAAGCAAACCTTCTTCAAACACCGGCGGCTCATCCACATAACAAGCATCCCCCACGGCAATGTGCCCAAGCATTGTGTACCTATCTTCCAGTTCCGGTTCCCATATGAGCACGCCTTCTTCGCGTGTGGCCTCGATGCCAACTCGGCGCAAACGTGTTTCCAGCCAGTCTTTGCGTGCTTCGGGCAATTCTCCGGCTAAGGAATAGAGATCAATTCCCACCTTATGCCATGCGGCTTTGCGATTGTCTTTTTTCAGCTCTAGATTTTCTTGCAGGAGCTGCCCTATGCAAGAGGCTCCTGCCCACCATTGACGCACCGCTGTCTGTAATTTATCTTCAAAATCTTGATGGTCAAAGGACAGCGGACGTTTTAATAACATGCTAAATATAAAGCAAAAAATCAATATTCCGTAAATATTGCTAAAAAATGCCACCGTATGCCCTTCGTGCAAAAATACGCCAAAAGATTGAACTAAATGTAAGAAAAAAACTTTCCCGCCAAAAAAATCACGAACGACAGCCAGCACCAGCACAATGGCGAAGGTGAGATTACAAAAGCGTGCAAAGCGTTTCCAGCGGTATTTTTTCGTAAAAACCCTCAAAACTCCGCTGTTTTTTGCTTGAACCAAGTATTCTGCAAGCCAAAGTACGCCCATAGCTCCCATAAGCGCACACAAAACCACAAGGCCGGCGCTTTGATAATGAGGAGTTTGCGGAGTTGAAATAAGCCCAATACCCAAGAGAGCTTGCCCAAACCCCGTACCCAGCAGCAATCCCAAGATGGCAATGACAGCCGAGCGCCATGCGCTAAACTGTGTAATCTTTCGCACAGTGGGGAGCAAAAGGGGCGGAAGCATACTGCGCCACATTTGTTCATACTCAAGCGCCTTGGCCTCCGCTGCTAAATCCGTTAAGCCTTCCTCGATTACGGGGGCATATTTTCCTTGGATTTTTTGCACTAAGCTCTGACGTGTGTCAAAAATACATCTTTGCAAATCGCCTTCTTGCGGTTGCGTCGGTAAATTTTTAACTGCCATATCAATCATTTGCTTAAAGTCATTTTCGACTAGGCACACATTTTTTTCTTCGGGTGCGGACATATTGCATCCTCAATGTATAGGTATAGTTTACACGGCATTCTAATTTGAGACATTTTTTGAGGGAAAACTTTTGCTAGCGCCAAAAAGTTTTCACATAAAAACCTGCATAAACTGCTGTTACTTTAGAATGCCGTGGTATAGTTTATAGAAACGCTGATTAATTCCTCCGGAGGGAAAAGGCTCCACCCCGGCTACGTGAACAGGGGGATAGTCTCCTTTGGATACCCTATCGTGTTTTAATTTAATACGCTGTATTAAAACATTTTTCAAAAGAATTTTTCGCAAGAAAAATTCGCGTGAAAGTTTTTTGGAAAGGGGGTTTGGGGGAAGAACCTTTTGTTCACAAAAGGTTTTCCCCCAAAAAAATTACTCAGTGTATCCTCATATTTTATTGTCAACAACTTCTTCGGGATAAATGTTCTCCATACCAGCAAGAAAATGTGCAAAATTTCCCGCTTCGATGGCAGCACGGGCACGGCGCACCGTATCCAAAAAGTATGTCAAATTATGTAAAGAATTTAATCGGTAAGCCAAAAGCTCATGGCTAACATAAAGATGACGCAAGTAAGCACGGCTAAAGGTGCGACAAGTATAACAAGAGCATTGCGGGTCAAGACTTGTGTCATCTTCAGCAAATTCCTTACGCTTGATATTAATTTTGCCAAGCGAAGTGTAAAGCGTACCGTTGCGTGCATTGCGTGTGGGCATTACACAGTCAAACATATCAATGCCGGCATCAATGCCTTTGACAATATCAAGAGGAGTGCCAACGCCCATGAGATAGCGTGGTTTGTCCTGTGGCAATAAGGGAGCTGTATAATAGAGAAATTCCATTAAAATCTCCTTACTTTCGCCCACGGACAATCCGCCAATGGCAAAGCCGTCAAAATCAAGGCCGCACAACTCTTCCACCGAACGTTTGCGCAAATCCTTAAAAAATCCGCCTTGGGTGATGGCAAAAAGCAAGTTGTGCGCCGTTCCCAATGGATAAGCTTCGCGCGCACGCTTGGCCCAACGTGTGGTCAGCGCAAGAGATTTTTCTGTATACGCATATTCTGCACCGTAAGCCACGCATTCATCAAGCACCATCATAATGTCAGAATTCAAATTCCGCTGAATACCAATGACATTTTCCGGTGTAAAAAAATGTTTGGAACCATCAATATGCGAGCGAAATTCTACGCCCTCTTCAGATATTTTGCGTAATTCATTCAAGCTAAACACCTGAAATCCACCACTATCGGTGAGAATTGGTTTGTCCCATGCATTAAATGCATGCAGTCCTCCTCGCCGAGCCACCAGCTCATCACCGGGGCGCAAATACAAATGATAGGTATTCCCAAGAATAATCTCCGCTTGCATAGCCGCTAAGTCGTCGGGAGCTATAGCTTTAACGGACCCCACAGTTCCAACAGGCATGAAAATAGGTGTATTTACAACGCCATGCGCCGTGCGCAATGTACCGGTACGAGCATTGCCATCT
>CAYJJP010000179.1:0-4997 GCA_964370525.1 uncultured Desulfovibrionaceae bacterium
ACCTTTTACTCTCAGTTTGACAAAGACAGCCATAATGTGTTATGAAGCGACGCTATGGTTGGCTTAGAAATAAGTAACTATTTTTAGGCATTTTTTAGTTTTACTGGTTTTGGAGAGGCCTTGACATGAACATATCAAGGCAAGTGTAACATTTTTTATTATGGAGTTTCTTTCATGAACAAAGGTAAATCCTTGTTGTTAGCCGGCTTATCTTTTTTAATGCTCGCTACACCTGCTTTAGCAGAAGATGTGATCAGACTTGGTGTTCCGGGCGCACACACCGGCGACCTTGCCTCTTACGGCATTCCTACCCTCAACGCTGCAAACCTTGTGGCCGACGAATATAATGCCAAGGGTGGCATTAATGGGAAAAAGATTGTTGTTATAGCGCAAGACGATCAATGTAAGCCAGAACTTGCAACCAATGCCGCCACCAAACTTGTTTCCGACAAAGTTGACATTGTTCTCGGACACATCTGCTCCGGCGCAACCAAGGCTGCATTGCCCATTTACACCAGCACAAAGCTTATTGCCATGTCCCCTTCGGCTACCACGCCTAACCTTACCACAAGCGGCGACAATCCTTACTTTTTCCGCACCATTGCCAACGACAATTTGCAAGCTCGTCTTTCAGCTTCCTTTGTTTTGGACAAGTTAAATGCTAAAAAAATTGCCATCATTCATGACAATGGCGAATATGGTAAAGGCTTTGCCGAAACCAACAAAATGCTTATCGAAAAAGCCGGTAAGGGTGAAATCGTACTTTTTGAAGCTGTTAACCCTGACGCAGTGGACTACGGTGCCACAGTTAAAAAACTCAAAAGAGAAAAAGCTGACGTCATTATTTTTGGCGGATACCACCCAACAGCCTCTAAGCTTGTTCAACAAATGAAGCGTGACCGTGTGCGTGCTCCTTTTGTTGCACCTGACGGCGTAAAAGACGATACTTTCATTAAAATGGCCGGTAAAGACGCTGAAGGCGTATTTGCTTCTTCCCCAAGTGATACAAGTAAATTGCCAAGCTTCCAAAAAGCTCGTGAGCAGCATTTGGCTAAATACAAGTCTGAGCCCGGTGCATTCTTTTATACCGCTTATGCTGCAGCTCAAGCTCTCTTAAATGCAGTAGAAAAGAGTGGTGGCACCGATCCTGCCAAAATTATGGAAGTTTTACGTTCACAAACTGTTGAAACACCTGCCGGCGTTATCAAGTTTGACAAAAACGGCGACCCCATCGGTGTTGGCCTTTCCATGTACGAAGTTAAAGGCGGAAAATATGTGGAAACCGACAACAAAATTATTATTGATTAAATAATTTTGGCTTAAATACATTAAGCAAGTGTCGATTAATTCATTTTCGGCACTTGCTTATTTGGATGAATTGTAAGATTTTGAGTTTTAAACGAACTGATACATTGAAACTCATAAAGGGCTATAATGGACATACAATACTTTATTGAACTTTTTTTCGGCGGTCTCACCCGTGGCAGTATTTATGCACTCATTGCTTTAGGCTATACCCTTGTCTATGGCATTATCGAACTCATCAATTTTGCCCACGGTGAAATATATATGATTGGTGCCTTTACAGCCTTTGTGGTGGCAAGTGCCCTTGGTATGCTTGGCTTTCCGGCGCTTGCGATTTTAATTATTGCCGCACTTGTGGCGGTTATTTGGTGTGCATCTTATGGATTCACCCTTGAAAAAGTAGCCTACAAACCCTTACGCGGAGCACCAAGGCTTTCACCACTCATATCAGCCATCGGTATGTCTATCTTCTTACAAAACTATGTAATTTTAGCTCAAACTTCTGATTTCGTAGCTTTCCCAAGGCTCATTCCCGACTTAGAATTTTTGTATGCCTTAGACATCATGGGTTCGAGTGATTTTATTATTCTTGTGGTAAGTACCATAGCCATGATAGCCCTAACAATTTTTATTAATTACACAACTCTTGGCAAGGCCATGCGAGCCACCGCCCAGAACCGCAAAATGGCTTTATTACTTGGCATTGATGCTGACCGCATAATTTCCTTAACATTTATCATCGGTTCATCCCTAGCTGCTATTGGCGGCGTGCTCATTGCTTCGCACATGGGACAAGTAAACTTTGCCATAGGATTTTTGGCAGGAATTAAAGCCTTTACCGCAGCAGTGCTTGGCGGTATCGGTTCATTGCCTGGTGCCATGCTCGGTGGTATCGTGCTTGGGCTGTGTGAAAGTTTTGCCACAGGATATTTTTCCGGTAATTACGAAGACATGATTGCCTTTGGAATACTTATTCTCATACTTATTTTCCGTCCTGACGGTATACTTGGTAAAGCCAAGGTTCAAAAGGTATAGGGGGCAATATGCATATAATAATTAAAGCTTTAATTGTAGCCCTTTGGTTTATGGTCTTGACATTCCCATTGGTGGGTTTGCAAATCAATGCCTTGGAAAAAATGGTCGATATACGCTTTGAACGCATAGCCTTTATGGGCATAGGTGTTTTTTGTTTAGCAATAATTTGGCATATTTGCTTTAAACGCAAAGCACTTGGCTTACCTGTTATTCCCATACCATCTAAAGTAACTAATTTAACTGAACTTTTATTTGGGAATCTGCTTTTCAAGCGTGGCTTACCCTTATTTATCTTTGCCGGCCTGATAGTTATGCCCATGATAAGCTCCATGTATCAAACCAATATTATGATATCCGCCCTGCTCTACGTTATGCTGGCGCTCGGTCTCAATATTGTGGTTGGTATTGCCGGTCAGTTGGTGCTTGGCTATGTGGCTTTTTACGCTGTCGGTGCTTACACTTATGCACTGCTGAATCAATTTTTTGGCATGGGATTTTGGGTATGTCTGCCACTTGGCGGATTGGTTGCCGTATTTTTTGGCTTTGTACTCGGTTTTCCCGTACTACGTTTGCGCGGTGACTACTTGGCCATTGTTACCCTTGGTTTTGGCGAAATTGTTCGCCTTTTCCTCCAAAACTGGAGCGAGCTCACCGGTGGTCCCCGTGGTGTTTCAAACATTCCCGCACCCGGCTTTTTCGGTATGGAAATGGACTTGGGGCTCACAACAACGTATATTTATTATCTTGTTCTTATTGCGGTACTTATCACCATTGTCGTCATCTCTCGCATCAAAAACTCAAGGGTCGGCTTGGCACTTCAGGCCTTGCGTGAAGATGAAATCGCTGCCGAAGCCATGGGCATCGATATTACCAAGGTCAAACTTTCAGCCTTTGCCTTGGCGTCGTGCTGGGCCGGATTTGCAGGCGTTATATTTGCTGCAAAAACTACCTTTATCAATCCGGCAAGTTTCACCTTCATGGAATCTGCCATGATATTATCCATGGTGGTGCTTGGTGGAATGGGCTCCATAACCGGAGTGACTATTGCGGCGCTTATTCTTGTGCTTGCACCGGAATATTTACGCGCATTTTCCGAGTATCGTATGCTTATTTTTGGGGCTGTTATGGTCTTAATGATGATTTTCCGTCCGCAAGGGCTTGTAACCGGTGAACAACGCCGCTACAGTGTAAAAAGGGAGCAATAAATGAAGCCCGTCTTAGAAGTTAGTTCACTTTCTCGCAACTTTGGAGGGCTGCGCGCCCTAAATGACGTGGATCTCACCATCAATCAAGGCGAGATTGTGGCGCTAATTGGCCCAAACGGTGCCGGTAAAACTACCTTTTTTAACTGCATTACCGGCATATATGAACCCAGCGAAGGCGATGTGTACCTATATAATGAACAAGGTAAAAAACATCACTTAAATGGCCTCAAACCACATATTATTACTACTCTTGGCATGGCACGAACATTTCAAAATATTCGTCTTTTGCAAGATATGACCGTGCTGGAAAATGTTATGATTGGTCGACATTGCAGGACAAAGGCCGGAATTTTAGGCGCCATTTTGCGCGATAAAGGCACACGCAAAGAAGAGCAAGATACAGTTGATTATAGCTATAACCTTTTGCGCTCATTGAATTTACATGAAGTATATGAAGAAAAAGCTAAGAATCTTTCCTATGGAGCACAGCGCCGCCTAGAAATTGCTCGAGCCATGGCCACAGAGCCAAGGATTTTATTACTCGATGAACCGGCAGCCGGCATGAACCCCAATGAAACGCTGGAACTTGAAAGCCTTGTGCAACAAATTCGTGAACAATTCAAACTGTCCATCTTGCTCATTGAGCATGATATGAATATGGTTATGTCCATGTCAGATCGCATCTATGTTATGGAATATGGCTCTCGTATTGCCACCGGCTCACCGGAAGAAATACGCCAAAATCCCGATGTCATTAGAGCTTACCTTGGTGAGGATACACATGCTTAAACTACAAAATGTTAATACCTTCTATGGTAATATCCAAGCCTTACGAGATGTGAGTCTAAACATCAATCAAGGTGAAATTGTTACGCTAATTGGAGCCAATGGCGCCGGTAAAAGTACAACGCTCATGTCCATTTGTGGCATCAATTCCTTGCGTAGCGGTCAAATACTTTTTGAAAATAACCCCATACACACCCTCAAGCCTCATGAAATTGTGAAGCTTGGTGTCAATCAAGTTCCTGAAGGACGGCTTATCTTCCCTGATTTGACCGTACAAGAAAATATTGATTTGGGCGCTTTTTTACGCAAAGACAAAACAGAAATTGCCCGTGACCAAGAATATGTATTTTCGCTCTTCCCCATACTTGCAGAACGGCGTAAACAAAGTGGCGGAACACTCTCCGGCGGCGAACAACAAATGCTAGCCATTTCACGCGCGCTCATGGGCAGACCACGCCTCTTATTACTTGACGAACCGTCATTGGGTCTTGCACCAATTATTATCCGTCAAATATTTTCCATTATTGAACAAGTGAACGCCAACGGCGTAACCGTGTTTCTTGTGGAGCAAAACGCCAACCAAGCCCTGCGCATAGCTCATCGTGGCTATGTCATGGAAAATGGACGCATTGTAAAAGAAGATACAGCTGAAGCATTATTGACAAG
>CAYJJP010000180.1:0-4968 GCA_964370525.1 uncultured Desulfovibrionaceae bacterium
AATATATGGAAAAATAAATACATTTTGTTTTTGCTGTGTTAAGGCAATAACCACAAAGAATAATATTCGCACCTTGCATTCACGCACTCAAAAAAAGAAAAATATGGACAATGCCGGCAATGCTCTTTTGCAAATGGATGAAGATGTAGCCGCCGCCCATCTTGCTGATAGTTCATGGCTACAAACTATGAATATTTCAGAAGAAATGATACCGGAACTTACAGAATACAGCGCAGTGCAACGCCAAAAAAATCTGCGTGCAGAAAAGAAAATTCTGGATAAACAAGAACTTGAATGGCTTGACAGGGTGTTCATAACACATCGCCAAGACCCGGCACAAGCTTTGCGCATTGTGCACGAGCGAAAAGACATGGAACCGCAATGGCGCAACTCTATGCTTGACGCCATCAAAACAGGGAGCATCGACGTAGAGGATGATACAAGTACCGTTCTTGCCTTGCAAGAGCGTATGTTTGCCGGAGATGCGCCCAAGCACATCTTCATAAATATTCGATAAATAAAATTCTTATAATCCTCTGAAATGATATATATTTATGAAGTGTGCGTCTTTGTTTAACAAATAACGACTTTGCCCGAGAAATCAGTATAGGCAACTTACGCACCGAAACTTCAAAGGAATTGCAAACTATGCAGCATCATTTGAATCAAGGAGAAAGAACTCTTGTAAAAAATGCTCTTTCTGTGCTTGACGCAAGCTTTCGGGATGTCGAGGATTTTGCAGGAAACCCGTCTCGTCTTGCGGCGCGTACTTTGTACCTGCGCACCCTGACAAAGGCACTTCGAGAAAATGACACACAACTGCTTGTAATGCTGACTAATAAAAGACATGTTGAGGCCGTGGGAAGAAGTTTTCGGGGAATTGATGTTGCAAAGGATGAACATGAGATTAATACGGCAAGTGAGGTATCTCAATCTGAAGAGGGTGTAGTGCTCATGGAGAGACCTCTAGCGGGCTTAGAGGCTCTATATAGTAAAGATTTAAATTCAACAAGTTTATTTCGGCATGAACATTTTTTTTCTTCAGATTTAAGTAATCATGACAACTTTGGTTTGTTTCCTGACGGAGTAAAGGCAGAGAACCCCCAAAATCGTAAACTTTATATCCAAAAAGACAAACGTGTATTTAAGAAAAAGTATATTAACATGGCAAGAGCAGAACTTGAACAAGACGCTATATTTAACGCAAAAATTACTGAATTTATGGCAAACTTTGCAGCAGTGGGTGAAGATATGGACTTAGAGGCTGCTCCCTATGCATTATTTGGTAAAAACTGCAAGGATTACGCTCAAGAAATAATTAGAAGAGCTGAAAAGATAGCCAAGCTTCATAATGATAGTTTGTATCTTAAATAACGACAAAATTTAGTAAGCATCGACAAAAAATTTAATTAAAATAACGGCTACTATAAAATCTAATATTGGCATTAAGGTTGCGGAAAGCACAGATATATACAGGATGTGTTTTTTACATTTAAATAAACTATTCTTAAATATATTTAAATATATATATGAAAAGATAGTTACAAAAAGCATATTTATATACATTATTGCCCATAGTTTGCTTTTAAATAGTTGGCTAAATAATCTACTACTTAACGGACAAATTGTCCACGATAAAGAGATGCTTATTATGAAAACATATTTAGCCGTTTTTTTGTTAAAAGCACCATTCCATAAGCATAGCACTAACAAGTAAACTGAAAAAATAAGAGGCAAGCTAAAATCGTAAGACGTCATAATTATTATTCCTTTTTATATCATGCATAATTTAAAAATTTGTTAAAATACATCACAAACAGGCAGGCTTATATGTGAGCTTGCCTGTTTGTGAAAATAAAGTAACGAAAAAACATATATAGAACAGTGAATCTGCCACAAAAGCAGTACAGATTACAGCCTTGTTTGGATATAGGTGCCTAAGATTTTATTAAGCAAATAAAATGTTAATATAAAAAATGCTGTTATTATTTAAAGTAATAGAGATAGAGAAATAAAGTCTCTTCCTCATAAAGTGTTATCTTGTGTTGAGAATTTCCAATAATTATTAAAGAATTGAATGAAATCAAAAACATCATGCTACTTTTGCTTTTGTGTGCGTTTATTGTTGATAATGCCATAAATGAGGATGAAAGGCAAGGCATGATTCTGTGAAAATAATTGCTAAAAAACAATCTGCCCATAATAATTATGAACTATATCCCAATTCAAGCACCAAAATGAACCATATCATAAGTAAAAATGGAACTGCAATACATGAGTATAGTAGTGATTTAGTAGTGTATATTTTTTTTAACATTTTGTTTATTATATATAAAGGGAATACATAATATAAAGCACAAACTAGCAATAGCGCAATTATGTTGTACGCTTTCTTAGTGTTTGCTATATGTATTTCATTAAATAAATATACTAAATGTTTAAATGTATACGCCATGATATTGTTTGGAAATTTCATCCACAAATGCGAAATCGTCATCATGTACACTGGGCAAATTATATTTAAAATGATTACTTTTATAAAACTCGTTTTTTCACGAGTTCTAAAGGACATAAACAAAAAAAATGAATATAGTAGACAAATAGCACAAAAAATGAGTGTTGATGTTATATCAATGTGTCGCATAATCTTGTCCTATAATTTTTTTAAATAACTGCGAGTTTGTTTCTTAATATCAAGCTAGTAATTTAGCATTATTATTGAAAAAATAAAGTTATATGTGTAGATATGATTAATTATAAAAAATTTAAAGTCATGCACATTTTCTTTTTAAAATATATATTTTAACCTCGCCAATGTCCAGCCGAGCATTATTTTTTTACCAACATTTATCAATAGTTGCAACACTTTAAATTCTCAATAAAAATCTTACTGACAAGCGATGCCAGCAAGCAATTTTGGACAATTTACTTGGTCAAGGGTAGGATGCCTTTGCTTCGGGTGGGTCACAAGGCTTGGGTGGCAGTGGCTCTGCCGAACTAATGCTACAGCTATTTTCCACCTTTAATATTGTGGCTTTAGCTGTCATTTCAGCTCTATTTTTGTGGGTTCTTGCTGTGGCCGCTGTGGCACCATCATGGTGTAGCCGGAACAGCTCATGAAGGAGTCCCCTTTGGCAAAAAATATAGCTCACTTTGGATGCCGCTGCGCTTTGTGGGTGCCATGGGCGCATTGGCTCCCATTTTCAAAGGCTTAAGCCTTTTTCAAGTGGCGATTTTGGCTTGTATAGGATTTTCCATCAATCTTGGTGACAACACATAGTTTTTGGGTCTGGGATTTAGGTGTGGATTATTTTGTGGAGCACGGCGGACAAATCACCATACAAGCACCATCCCAAAATGTGACGCATTATTCTGCCATCGACAGCAGTATTTTCAATAGGGTACGCTTCAATCACTATCGCTTCAATATTACCTCAATGAACGCCGTGGGTTAAACATATCTCCCGGCGGCAAGCATATCTTCTTAAATATCGAGTAAGCAATTATTATCATTTATGAAGTATGCTACTTTGTTTGTGTGCTCTTGCTTGGCATAATCATTCGATTACGGAAAAGGGCGCTCATGGTGGCAGGATTCTTCTCCGCCGTCATCCTTATGAATGTGCTCGGACGTGGCGACCGCAAAATTAGGGCCGGCTTTGAAATGTTCATTGCCGGTACGGCGCAAAGCAAAATCATCGGTATTACCAGAAATGTCGGAACCATAGCCATGCTCGTGCCCGTTTCGGATAGGGGCATCGTGGTCATTATGATGGCCAATAAATTCTTCTCTCTTATCCACTATTTACCGGAACACGTCACCAATTGGCCATTTTTGCGTAATCCAGCAATTCCATTCGCTCGGTGAAAAAGAAGACCAAGCCGGTGCGAAAAGCGTTTTTGTGGGTTCCACCAATGCTGTTAGTTCCGGAACGGATTACGTAATCCGGCACGGGATTTGCGTCCCGAAGCAGCAAGAAAATGGAAGAGTAAGAAACCGCAAACTGACGTTTCAGAAGACAATTTTAGAAGTTAATTTTAGGAGCTAATATGTTCAAGTTAATCAGAAAAGATTTCAGCACTTCCCAAAGCAGACAGCACATTCAAAGCTTGCGTGGAGTTTTGCGTTCTCGCCTCGCTTTTCAAGCTAAACCGTACCTCTAGAATTATTTTGGCAAGACGGGCAAAAGTTGGAACGTAAATTCAGTGTTGTTTTGCAGGCTTGGGGCATTTCCCGTTCGGCGCACATACCTCATGCCATAGCCAATTTGCGCTTGCGCTATCTTATTTTCATTTTGCCCGTGTTTTGTACTGTAATTGCTGCAATTATTTTACAAAATTTCATGGCATGACCACGCTAAAACGCATACTTCATCCATTATAATTTTTATATTTCCTTAAAATATGAGTACATTATTTGCCTAAAATTTATGAAGATATGCTCGCACTTGTCTGTGTCCTTCTTCCTTGTTTTTTGGGTGTTTTGAGTACGGCATGGCGAATTTCTGTATTGGAAAATCGTCGTTTTGTGCCGTTTTCACGGTGGATTTGGTCAATACTGCCCTTTAATCGCCGTCCCAAGTAATGAGGGGGGAGGGGGGTGTGTCTCTCTTAGAATTTCAATGAAAAGGTGTAATAAAGCAATGAAAATTTTGATTTTACTCATTTCACTTTGTTTCGGATTGTGCGCATGTTCTCAAAAAGATTTTTCCATTCATGAAGAACCTGTGGATTTTGTGGCTGTAACCCTCGGTAATGCCGCTGAGCAAGCGCACAGCGACCTTGCCATGCTGGCAAAATTGAGAGGTCAAGGTTTGCAACCGAATTTTCGAAAGAGCATACCTTATAAGTAATATAATTTCATTTTTCGTTTATTATTCATTGCTTATATACTATGAAACTATGCAAGTATGCTTGCCGCCGTCAGACCCAAGCTTGCAAAAACATATTTCCGTATCGTGGACAGGT
>CAYJJP010000181.1:0-4966 GCA_964370525.1 uncultured Desulfovibrionaceae bacterium
TACAAGCACCATAAAGAAAGCTTGACGAATGTAGAACTATTGGTGTAAATGACACTTTCTATTTCTCAAAGGAGTTTGATAATGAAAAGAACATATCAACCAAGTAAATTGAAAAGAGCCCGTGCTTGTGGATTCCGTGCACGTATGGCAACTGCTGGTGGTCGTGCTGTAATTCGTCGTCGTCGTGCCAAGGGACGCAAGCGTTTGAGCGCATAAAATTTGCTAAAAGTACAAAATATTATGCAAAACGGAACGAGAAACACTGCAAGGTGGCCTCGCTCACAAAGAATAAGGCGCAGGGCTGATTTTGTTCTGTGCTATGCAGAAAAAAAACGCTACTTTACCAAATATTTTGTACTTTTTGTAAGAAAACACGAGGAAAACGGCTGGCGCGCTGGTTTTACTGTCAGCAAAAAAATGGGAAATGCTGTGCGCCGCAACAGCATCAAACGCGTGTTGCGTGAAATTTTTCGTTTGCATGGGCATGGCATTTGTAAGGGACTGGATATTGTTGTAGTACCTAACAAGAACTTGCACGACACACCTGTAAGCTTTGCGCTTATCTACTCAGATATAGCCCCCGTCTTAAAGAAATTGACTACAATTAAAGGGGGCGCGCATGTGGGAAAAAATGCAGATGTGGTCTAGGCATATCTACCTTTTGCCAGTATACTTTTACAGATACATTATTTCACCGGTTCTTCCCAAAGCGTGCCGCTACTATCCAACATGTTCAGCTTATGCCATGCAAGCAGTCTTGATGCATGGCATAATTTGTGGCTCATGGCTTGCGTTGAAGCGCATTTTGCGCTGTCACCCTTGGGCTGAAGGCGGCGTGGATCCTGTTCCCCCAGTGTCTTGCGGTGTGCAAAAAACACACAGCGACTACGCGGAAAGGCACACTTTATCGATAAATAAACATAATTGATTATTTTTATATTTCATATAATTACAAATATTTTATTTATCAAATATTTATGAAGATGTGCTTAGACCCTACAATTTAGAGGCATTATGCAATCAAAGAATTTAATTTTAGCCATAGTTTTGTCTATGGCCGTTATGTTTGGATGGACGATACTTTCGCAAGAAATGGGCTGGACCCCTAGCCCCGAACAACTTGCAGCTCAACAAGAGCAAAAAGCGAAACAACTTGCCGAACAACAAGCTGCCACTGAGCCTCAAACGCAAAGTGGGCAAAATACTCCGTCCACTGTTTCAAACTTCACGCCTGCCCCAGGCAAGGAAGTTGTTATAGAAACTCCGCTGTATACTGCCACTATCTATTCGGGCGGCGCAATTTTACGCTCTTTTGTATTGAAAAAATACAATGAAAATCCCAAAAAAGAACCATGGTTCACTGTATTTGGTTTTGGAATTGGCGAGAAAAATCCATTTTCAGGCCAAGCAGAGCCAAAGCGCATCAACCTAGTCGAGCCATCTAGCGCAAAAGTTGCACCACTTGGACTGCTTGTCAACGGCTTGCCTTCGTGGAGTACCGGCAAATGGTCATTTTCCGGTAATGATGTCAACATTGAAACCGGAGAAACAACGCTAGAATTTATTGGCGAAGTTGACGGCTTGCGCGTGACTCGTGCCTTAACATTTTCTGCAGAAAATTATGAAATCAAGGAAAAGGTCAGCGTCCTAGGTCTTGGCGATCAAGCTCGCTCCGTTCGCCTTGGTTACAGCGTGGCCGAAGACAAAAAAATTGCAGCCGGAGGATACTACGACGCCTTGCGTGTGGCTTGGGGCATCGCTGGCGAGTATAACGAAGAAACAGACCAAGAGTTGCTCACCAGCCCCGGTTTGCAAATTCCCGGAAATTTCTCATGGGTTGCGGCCACAAGCACTTATTTTATGTCAGCCATTGTTCCCCAAAGCAATGCAGGTTTGACCCTTAAAGCTCGCAAGGAAGGCGAGGTTTTCCGCGTTGTATTAGAGCAAACGGACATTGCCGTCGCACCCAATGCCACAACCGAACAGCATGTATCCTATTGGATTGGTCCAAAAGTAGCAAGAATGCTGGAACTAGCTCCCAATGGTTTAAAAGACACCATTGATCTTGGTATGTTTGGCTTCATAGGAAATATTTTATTGTGGTGTCTCCAATACTTGTATGACTTTACAAGCAATTGGGGCGTAGCCATTATCTTATTAACTATTGGTATCAAAGCCGTTTTTTGGCCGCTCACCGCAAAAAGCTATGCATCTATGGCCAAAATGCGTAAAATTCAACCCATGATGCAGGCCATGCGTGAAAAGTATGCCGACGATAGAGAAGCTCTCACTCGTGAAACCATGGCTCTTTATAAAGACCAAGGCGTGAATCCGGCAAGTGGTTGTGTGCCCATATTAGTCCAACTTCCGGTATTTTTTGGTTTATATCAAGCCTTGCTCACCTCCATCGAATTGCGTGGTGCTTCGTTTATCTCTCATTTCCCCGGAACAGATGCATTGTGGCTTGCGGACTTATCACAAGCAGATCCTTTTTATATTACCCCCATCATCATGGGAATAAGCATGTATTGTATGCAAAAAATGAGTCCTCCCATGGGTGATCCCATGCAGCAAAAAATCATGATGTTTTTGCCGCTCATTTTTACATTTATGTTTTTGACTTTCCCATCCGGACTAGTTTTATATTGGCTTGTGAACAACCTGCTTTCCATGTTGCAACAGTGGCTTTTATTGAAGAAATTTGCAAAATAATTACTTTAACTATTTACAAAAGTAGGAATTCTTATGGATGGTTTTAAAGAGTTTACAGGTAAAAATCTTGACGAGGCCATAGAACATGCTTGTACCTATTATGACGCTTCGCGCGAACGTCTTGAAATAGATATTATTCAAGACTCTAAATCAGGCATCTTTGGGCTTGTGGGCGCGCGTAAAGCTATAATACAAGCAAAGCGTGTTGAGCTACGTAATGCTGTGGACAATATCTTAGGGCGTACCAAAAAAAGTAGTGCTGCAGAAAAAACTTCGCCGGCTGAAAGGCAACGAGATGAGAAAGGAAAGCAACGTGTTGAAAAACAGCGTGTTGAAAAAGAAAAAAATACTGAGCGCACACCTGAAAAGAAAGTAGAAAAAAATACAGAACGCGCCCTTGAAAAGAAAGTAGAAAAAAATTCAGAACGCGCCCTTGAAAAGAAAGTAGAAAAAAATACAGAACCACTGCAAGGCAGCGCACAAGATGATAGTGAGGCGCAAAGCACTCACAACGGCAAAAATCAACAAACGGGTAAAGGGGCAAGAATACGCAAGGAACGAAATGAGCGTACTGAGCGTGAACGCTCCCTTAAGAGTCGAAATGAACAGCAAGGAAAAAATAGTTCCGACTCAGCCCCAAAAGAAAGGCATAAGCCCAAAGCTCAGCATCATAAGGCGCATGCTAAGTTAGAGCCTAAGGCAAATATTTTGCCAAATGACGATGGTCTTCAGTTTGATGATGTGGAAGAAACGGAAAATGTACCACGTATACCCTTGGAAAGCCTTGACCAAGAGCGTTTGAACAGCGTCACCCTCGAAGCTGTGCGCATGCTCACTCGACTCATAGTAGGTGACGTGCCCATGAGCATGTCAGTTGTTGAAGGCAGGGTCAGTGTGCACCTTGATTGTGACGAAAATTCCGGCTTACTTATTGGCCGAGAAGGACAAACGCTTGCTGCTTTGCAATACATTACCTCACGCATCGTTTCTCGCGCCATGTCGGCCGCAGTTCGCGTACAGCTTGATGCCGGTGATTATCGCAGCCGACAAGACGAAAAACTTGGAGAACTTGCCCTCATTTTAGCCGAAAAAGTGCGGCAAACAGGCAAAGCGCATTCTACACGTCCACTTTCTTCGTATCATAGGCGTCTTGTGCATGTGGCCTTACAGCAAGCCACAGATTTGCATACACGCAGCTCCGGAGAAGGCCCGCTAAAACGTGTTATAATACAGCGTAAACGCTAGTAATACTAATACATTATATAGTCATACTATATATAGCCGCAAAATTTTATGCACTCATACGACACCATAGCCGCAATAGCCACACCGCTTGGTAGCGGCGGCATAGGTATTATTAGAGTTTCAGGACATTACGCTAAAGAAATTTTGCAAAATGTTTTTGTGGCATCTGCCCAGTCTTTTACCGATTTTCGCCCATGGACATTACATAGGGGGCGGTTTTTGGATTCTGACGGGCATATGCTTGATGATGTGCTGACAGTTTTTATGCCTGCGCCGCACACCTTTACCGGCGAAGACATTGTAGAAATACACTGCCATGGCGGTCAAAGACTTATGACTGTGATTTTGCAAGAAATTTTACACCTTGGCACAAAACACGAGCATTTGCGCCACATTCGTTTAGCTGAACGAGGTGAATTTTCACGACGTGCCTTGTTAAATGGACGTATGGATTTAACGCAAGTGGAAGCTGTGGCAGAAATAATAAGCGCAAAGTCTCACGTCAACTTGCAGCTTGGGTCAGCGAAATTGCAAGGTCTGCTGAGTCATAAGGTATTGGAGCTTCGCGAAAAATTAGAAAGGCTACGCATGGAATTGTGCGTTGCTCTTGATTTTCCGGAAGAAGATGTGCAATGTCTTGCGCCGGACGAGTTTGCCTTGGTTATCAAGGAGGTACATACAAGCGTTGAAGAATTGCTGACCGCTTATAATCGCTCGCGTCCTTGGCAAGAAGGGGCAGCAGTGGTGCTTGCCGGAGCTGTCAATGCCGGAAAGTCCTCCACGCTCAATGCCTTGCTTGGCTACCAACGAGCGCTGGTCACGGATATTGCCGGCACCACAAGAGATTTTTTAGAAGAAGAGTTGCACATAGACGGCTTAACAGTTAAGCTCACCGATACCGCCGGTTTACGAGAGGCGCTTGACAGTGTGGAACAGCTTGGTATAGCTCAAAGCCGTTCACGCATAGCCAGCGCTGACCTTGTGCTCTTGGTTTTGGACGGTACGCTCT
>CAYJJP010000182.1:0-4944 GCA_964370525.1 uncultured Desulfovibrionaceae bacterium
TAATTAGAGGACATATGCTTATGGCATGTCAACATACAAAAACTCATTACATTTGTTCCAATTCTCATGAAATTAAAAAGGTTGATAAATATATACATTAATGGTATGTATTTAACCTATTATAATCATAACAAAAGCAGTATTTTTCTAGGAAGATTATTATGATATCAGAAAAGAAAAAACAACTTAGCGTCGAAAAAGTTATCATTATACTATGTATAATCCCTTTTGCTATCCTAGCTGCCGGTATTTTTTACATACTCGCACTCAATGATGTTCTTTACACAAATGTGCGTAATTCCATCCAAGAAGTGAGTGCTCGCACTGCGGAAATGGCCTACGAACGATTGCAAACCACAAGAACACGGTTACGCGCCGTTTCCTATCTACATGACATTACAAGCAAAAACATTGAGCTTAACGAAAAACTTGATGTTTTACGCACTGAGATGGAAAACTACGGCTGGGACGACATGTTTTTTGCCAATAAAAGCGGTTTTGGTACCACTGTTACCGGTGCATCCTTTAGTATTAAAGACAGAGCCTATCTCCCCGAAGTTTTACAAGGTAACGCTATTACAAGCAATATTCTTAGCCGTAAAGGCTATAGAAGTAATTACGTTGTGCATTCTGCGCCTGTGGTTGCGCCTAACAAAGAAATTATTGGGGTGCTGGTTGCCCTTGAAGATATTAAGGATTTACATTTTGCACAAATGAACATGGGCGAAAGCGCGCTTGCTTCAGCCATTTTCTTTGTAGATGATAAAGGCCTTTTTGTAAAAGACGGGAAAGTTTCACAAAAAACGCTTTGTGAAAGAATAGCTGAGGAAAATAATTTTAGTCAAAAAAAAGTGGATATGTCTTTTTTAAAAGCCTTGAGCACAATGGGAAAAGCCATAATTTTTCAAGGTGAAGAGAGCTACATAAGCGTACATTCCATCGGTGATACGGGCTGGAGCGTTGTTGGCGTTATTTCAACCAATGCTTCTGCCAAGCAAATGGACTATATCTGGTTCTTTTCCATAACGCTCATTACAGGTATTATTGTAGCTCTTGGTTTTTGTTTTGCATATTTATTGAAAATGCGCAAAGTATACCTGCAATATAGAACATTTTCCAATGCTGTTATCGGTTCGCACGGAATTTTTTATCTTTACATTGACAATGACGGTTGTGTGCATTTTGCCAACCCTTATTTCTATGAACATTTGGGACATCAAGAAAGTGAAGGAGTGTTGCAACTCTTAGACTATATGGACGACATGGATGCCCCTAAGCTCAGAAAACTTTTGCATGGCGGCGAAAGCTTTGCCTTGCATATCCATCCTAAACTTTCAAATCCTTTTTACATGCAATGCACAGTGTTTTCGCACGAAGAAAGAAAAGACCTTTGGGTTATGCTTGGAACAGACCTTTCTTCTTATCAAAATGCATTGGAAGCTGATCTTGCCAAGACTCGCTCTGAAGAATTACAGCAAATTATTAACAGTATGCCCTACCCTTTGCTTGTACACTCTAAAGAAGGAAATCGTTTTGCCAACAAGGCTGTCCTTGAATTCCTGGGTATTGATAAGCTGGAAGATGTGAGTATGGCTATTGCACGCGGCATGAGTAGGCAGGACTACGAACGACAACTTAAGATGGTAGATGCTGCTATTACTCAAGGCGCTACAAGCAATGGTGTTTTTGAATTTTTGACGACAAAAGGAGAAAAGCGCACATTACGTAATATTTTATCTCCGGTTTATGAAGATAACGGACAAATGAAATACGCCATAAATGTTGGCATTGATATTACAGAAACTCTCAACTTGCAAAGCAAATTGGAAGACGAATTACGCAGACAACACGAAATATTGGACAGCAGCCCCACCGGTTTTTTGTATACATGCAACCGCATTGTCATTTATTGTAATCCTGCCATGTATAAAATGACCGGAGTAGAAACAGGTAAAACCGTTTCCTATGACGAGCTTGACCTGCTTGGCATAGGACGTAAATATCGAGATCTTGTGGAATCTGGCGAAAAAGTCAACGATGTTCACGCTATTGTCCCCGGGGAAAATGGAACTCGGCGTCATTTACGCATTTCTGCCCTTGGAACAAGATGGTTTGGGAAATGGCATTCGCTTGTTTGGGCGCACGATGTAACGGATATTCACGAGGTGCAAAACGAACTCATTGTGGCTCGCGATGCTGCTGAGCAGGCAGCTAGGGCAAAAAGCGATTTTCTTGCCACCATGAGCCATGAAATACGCACGCCCATGAATGCCGTGCTTGGCTTTTTACATGTGTTTGAAAAGAGCAACCTTAACGCTGTACAGCTAAATTATATTGATAAAATTGCTATTTCAGCTAAGGGTTTATTGCGCATCATCAACGACATTTTGGATTTTTCCAAAATTGAAGCCAATAAAATGGATCTTGAAAATGCCCCCTTCAATTTATTTGCTAACATTGATGCGGTCTATAGTATTATGTCTTTTACCGCAGAGGAAAAAGATCTTATCTTCGAAAAGCATATAGCTGAAAACATACCAAAAATGCTCATGGGTGACGGAGAAAGAATAAATCAAGTCCTATTGAACCTGCTGAGCAATGCCATTAAATTTACTGCCAAAGGTACTGTCAGTCTTTCAGTGAAAATAAAGGAAAACCTCAGCGCAAACCAATATGCATTGCAATTTAGCGTGAGCGATACGGGAATTGGACTTTCCAAAGAACAAGTAAACTCATTATTCCAACCTTTTACACAAGCAGACACTTCAACTTCGCGCAAATTTGGCGGAACCGGCCTTGGCCTTGCTATCAGCAAAAGGCTTGTAGAATTAATGGGCGGCGCTATCAGCGTAGAATCTGAAGAAGGTAAGGGCTCAACCTTTATATGCACTATCCCCGTGCAAGAAGCTACTGAGGTACTAATGCCCCATGGGCGAGAAGGGGAATTAGATATTGCCCTAGAAGACGACAGTACTCAACTACATAAAATAAAAGGCAAAAAAATCCTTGTCGCCGAAGATAACCTCATCAACCAAGAAATAGCTGCTGCCATGCTCGAAGAATTTGAGCTTGACCTAAGCTTTGCCGACAATGGGCAAGAAGCTGTGGAAAAAGTACAGAAAACTCGCTACGATCTTGTTTTCATGGACTTGCAAATGCCGGTGCTCAACGGACTTGATGCCACACGCGCCATTCGTGAATTGGGCAAAAAAGATACGTTTTTTGAAAAACTACCTATTATTGCCATGACTGCCAATGTTATGAGCGAAGACAGAGCCTCGTGCCATGAAGCCGGCATGAACGATCATGTGGGCAAACCAATTGCGCCTGAGGCCTTACGTCGTGCACTGCTAACATGGCTTTTGAGATAAAATTTAATATTTACAGCTTATACATTGGATAAACTATGGATGTACATGTATTTAGGCGCTTTTGTGATGCTCTTTGTCCCTTATTAACCGGCGCACGACTTGAAAAAATTCAATCACCCTTAGAAAATGTTTTTGTGTTTACCTTTTATGCAGCTAAACAAAAACAACATCTTGTATTTAAAAACGGACGCAGAGATGCTTTTTGTTATTTAGCCAAGGAACGCCCCGTAACTGACGCTCCACCCTCAGCACTCATCATGCGCTGGCGCAAATATTGCTCGGGAAGGCGAGTTGTTTCATGTACGGCTGATTGGCTCGCAAGAAAAATCTACCTTTTATTCCACACAAATACATCTCAAGGACAACAAGAATCTCAGGAAACTTGGCTCATCCTTGACTTACGCACAGGCCCTCAGCTCTTACTTGGAAAATCACCAACGCTGGATTTTATGCAGACTCAACTCCAATGGCCGGATGTACTTCGCTTGGCAGATGCCTGTGATAATTGGCAAGTATGGCCCATGCTCAGCCCGGCCTTACGTCGCCATTTAGCCAAGCTAGACAAAGAAGAAGGCGCTGCATTACTCATGGACTTGAAGTTTGGCGGCGGAGACTTGTATGTATATGAAGATATAGAACAAGTACTTGAAAAAACCATGCCCAGCATCAGCGCGTGGCCTTTAGAGCGTAACATTTCACGCACAGAGCAGGTTTTTGAAAATCCACTTCTAGCCACGGCGCAGGTGGGAGATGCACTGGTTCTCGGAGTTGGTGAAGAAAAATTACGCAATAAAGCCGCCCTACCACATGAACGTGAACTGGCTCGCTTAAAACGCTTGCTTGAAAAACTTGCGGTAGATGAAGAACGCCTTCTGAAAATGCTAAAAGCCCATGAATTAGGGCTCATTTTGCAAAACGAATTATGGAAATACCCTGCTAAGTGTAAGGAACGCTACATTCATACCGAACACGAACACCATGAACGCATTGAACTTGATCCCACACTAACACTTCAAGAAAATATGCAATTATTTTTCCATAGAGCCGGTCGCGGGCGTAGAGGATTAGAATACCTCCAAAAAAGACGTGAAGAAATTGAAGAACAAATCTATACACTAAACACGCTTGCCCTCACAGTAAAAGCCGGCGCACATACTTTACATAAAAATGCACAAAATCTCCGCTCTGTTAACAAACAAAGCGGAGCAACAAAAATAAAAGGCACAACAAAAGCAGCACTTCCCAAAGGCGTACAAGCCTTTAAAAGTTCCGATGGTTTCATTATTTTGCGCGGAAAAGATGCCAAAGGCAACGGCGCCGCCCTACGAGCCGCCTCTGCCAAGGATATTTGGCTACACGTTGAGGGCGGCCCCGGCTCTCACTGCATAGTGCGCCGACATTTTACCGGCCAAGACATCCCCCCACGCACACTGCAAGAAGCAGCCAGCCTTGCAGCAGTAAAAAGCTGGCAAAAAGATAGCCCCACTGCACACATTCTATGCGCCGAAGCAAGGCACGTTAAACCCATGCGCGGCGCAGCTCTTGGAACCGTACGCATCGATAAAGCCCTACA
>CAYJJP010000183.1:0-4926 GCA_964370525.1 uncultured Desulfovibrionaceae bacterium
AAAAGTTCCCCTTCCCCCCTCACAAAAAAAATAATAAATCAGTGTATCCTAAACATTGCCTTCATATTAATAGACATGCAAATATTAATAATTACAATAAAAATAAACAAGTCACGTGCGAAAAAAGCATCATCCATAATTTATTTGCTTGACGTATCTTCAAGAACCATTTATTAGGAATTGTTTTGTACTACAGTTTATTTATTTAAAAATTTGTAACGTACACCCTCAAAAGACATAACACGAGATAGGTCAAAGATGCCAAAACGCACGGATTTAAAAAAGATTATGGTTATTGGGGCTGGCCCCATTATTATCGGCCAAGCCTGTGAATTTGACTATTCCGGTTCACAAGCGGTAAAAGCCTTAAAAGAAGAAGGCTACGAAGTTGTGCTGGTGAACTCTAACCCAGCCACCATTATGACCGACCCCGGTCTTGCCGACAAAACCTATGTGGAACCCATTGAACATGACACTTTAGCCGCCATTGTGCGTAAGGAGCGCCCTTGCGCTCTCTTGCCGACACTTGGCGGGCAAACAGGACTTAATGCTGCCCTTTCGCTTGATAAAAGCGGCGTGCTTGAAGAGTATGGCGTAGAGCTTATAGGTGCACGCGCTGATGTTATCGAAAAAGCCGAAAGCCGTGAGCTATTTAGGCAAGCAATGGATAATATTGGTATAAAAATGCCTGCTTCGGGTATTGCGCGCGATATGAAAGATGTGCGCCGGCTTGGTTCCATTTTGCCCTTTCCTCTTATAATTCGCCCTGCCTTTACCCTTGGCGGTACAGGTGGTGGTATTGCTTATAATATGGAAGATTTGGAGCATATTGCAGGTGGCGGCCTTACAGCAAGTCCTGTTTCAGAGGTTATGATTGAGCAATCAGTCATTGGCTGGAAGGAATTGGAAATGGAAGTTGTGCGCGACAAAAATGATAATTGTATTATTATTTGCGGCATTGAAAATGTGGATCCCATGGGCGTGCATACCGGTGACTCCATAACCGTTGCCCCAATCCAAACCCTTTCGGATGTTGAATACCAAAATATGCGTAATGCATCCATTGCCATTATGCGTGAAATTGGTGTGGAAACAGGCGGATCCAATGTGCAATTTGCGCAAAATCCTGCCACCGGTGAGTTGGTGGTTATTGAGATGAATCCGCGTGTGTCACGTTCATCTGCTCTTGCCAGTAAGGCCACGGGTTTTCCCATTGCCAAAATTGCGGCTAAGCTTGCCATCGGTTATACTTTGGATGAGCTTCGTAATGACATTACGCGCGAAACGGCGGCGAGTTTTGAGCCATCCATTGACTATGTGGTCTTAAAAATTCCTCGCTTCACCTTTGAAAAATTCCCCGGCGCTAAGGATGAGCTGACCACAGCCATGAAGAGCGTTGGCGAAGCCATGAGTATTGGACGTACCTTTAAGGAATCCTTACAAAAGGGTATGCGTTCCATGGAGCTTGGCTATCCAGGGCTCGGCTTTGGTTTTCGCAAACCGCATGAGGATAAAGAGCAAGTGCTTGCCAATTTGCGTACTCCCAACTCGCGCCGGCTTTTGGCTTTGCGGGAAGCGGTACGCATGGGCATGACCGAAGAAGAAATTTTTGAAGCTTCGTATTTTGACCCATGGTTTGTACGTCAAATTGCTGATATTGTAGAAATGGAAAATAAGCTTTTAAATTTTGGACTGGCAAACGATATGACACCGGCCAATCCGGAACTTGCCGAAGTTTTGCGTGTGGCCAAGGAATATGGTTTTTCCGACCGCCAACTTTCCGAAATGTGGAAACGTCCCGAAGAAGACATTCGGAGAGTGCGTAAAGAACTTAATATCCTACCTACATATTATCTTGTCGATACTTGTGCCGCAGAATTTGAAGCCTACACTCCGTATTTTTATTCTACCTATGAAAGTGGTCAGGAAATGAGTGAAGATGATCGCAAAAAAGTTATCATCCTTGGCGGCGGGCCAAACCGTATCGGGCAAGGCATTGAATTTGACTATTGTTGCTGCCACGCTTCTTTTGCTTTGAAAGATGCGGGAGTAATGGCTATTATGGTTAATTCCAATCCGGAAACTGTTTCCACCGACTATGACACTTCTGACCGCCTATACTTTGAGCCGCTCACCTTTGAAGATGTGATGCACATTGTGGAAATAGAAAAACCTCACGGTGTTATTGTCCAATTTGGCGGACAAACACCACTCAATCTTTCTGTACCGCTCATGCGTGCCGGTGTGCCCATTCTAGGCACATCGCCTGACGCCATAGATCGCGCCGAAGATCGTGAACGTTTCCAGGCTCTTATTGAAAAGTTAGATTTGGTACAGCCCCCCAACGGCACAGCTAAAAACTTGAAAGAAGCCTTGCTTGTAGCTGATAATATTGAATATCCTGTTGTGGTGCGTCCTTCCTATGTATTAGGCGGCAGAGCCATGGCTGTGGTATATGACAGTGAAGAGTTAAAGGAATACTTTAAGTATCATGTGCCCGACGATTTGGAGCACCCCATCCTTATAGATAAGTTCCTCAATCATGCCATTGAGGTGGATGTGGACGTGCTTTCCGACGGAAAGGAAGTATATGTAGCCGGCATTATGGAACATATCGAAGAAGCCGGCATTCATTCCGGCGACTCGGCCTGTGTACTGCCCTCTTTTTCACTTTCCTATGACCATGTTGCCAATATTGCCTTGCAGGCTGAAGCTCTCGCACATGAATTGCGCGTAGTTGGTTTGATGAATATTCAATTTGCCATCAAGGAAGATACTATTTATATCCTAGAAGTAAATCCGCGCGCTTCACGCACAGCACCCTTTGTGGCAAAAGCCACCGGCGTTCCCCTACCCTACTTGGCAACACAAGTTATGCTTGGCAAAACCCTTGAAGAACTAGATCCTTGGAGTATGCGTAAGGGCGGATTTTATTGTGTAAAAGAAGCTGTTTTCCCCTTCAACCGTTTTCCCGGTGTGGATGTGGTTCTTGGTCCGGAAATGCGCTCTACCGGCGAAGTTATGGGTATGGGAGCCACTTTTGAAGAGGCCTTCTTAAAAAGCCAATTGGCAGCAGGCCAGCGTTTACCGCAAAGCGGAAAGATTTTTCTTTCGGTCAATGATCGCGATAAACCATATCTTGCCAGTGTAGCCAAGAAGTTTTCGGATCTTGGCTTTGAGCTTGTGGCCACTTCCGGCACGGCAAAATTGTTGCAAGATGCAGGATTAAAAGTGGATACGGTGCGCAAAGTTTATGAAGGGCGTCCAAACATCGTAGATTTACTCAAGAATAATGAGATTGCCCTCGTGGTAAACAGTGCCTCCGGAAAGCTTACGGCGCAAGACTCCAAAGCCATTCGCCAAGCAGCCCTTATCTATGGCATTCCTTATTGCACAACTCTTGCTGGCGCTCGTGCCACTGCAAGAGCCATTGGCGCACATCGGAATGACATTCATGTGGAAAGTTTACAAGAGTATTATGCACGTGAGCATGTACAATAAACAAAAGAGATTTTCATGAAAGCTACCCTTGTTTTAGAAGATGGTTTTTCCCTTGTTGGTTCATCCTTTACCGGCAGCATTGACGGCGGCGGTGAAGTTATTTTTAACACCAGCATGTCCGGCTATCAGGAGTTGCTCACCGATCCTTCCTATTGCGGGCAAATGGTCTGTATGACCTACCCACTTATAGGAAATTATGGTATAAATGCCGAGGATATGGAATCGCATAAGGTGCAAGTGTCTGCCCTGCTGGTCAAAGAAGCCTGTAAAAAACCTTCCAATTGGCGCTCCATTATGACGCTGGCGGATTTTTTACAACAACATCAAGTCCCCGGAGTTGAAGGTCTTGATACGCGCGCCCTCACACGGCACATTCGTTTACACGGTGCCATGCGTGGTGTTATTTCCACGTCGTGCCACGACGTTACGGAACTTATGGCAAGAGCTAAAGCCTTACCCAGCATGGCCGGGCAAAACCTTGTGCAAGTAGTTGCGCCTAAGTCCCCTTATACATGGGAAAATAATACTACAAAGCATGTAGAGTTAAGTGACGATGGTTCTTATGCATGGAGCGGAAACGGTATTCGCCTTATTGTCTATGATTTTGGCATTAAATGGAATATCTTACGACTACTTACAGCACAAAACTTTGATATTTTGGTGGTTCCGCCCAAATTCAGCGTGGAGCAAGTCAAAGCAAGTGGCGCTGAGGCTGTCTTTTTGTCCAATGGCCCCGGCGACCCGGCTGTGCTTAAGGACGAAATTGATATTGTGCGCGAACTCACAAAATCCTATCCGGTCACCGGCATTTGCCTTGGGCATCAACTGCTCGGACATGCGCTTGGCGGTACTACCGTCAAACTGAAGCACGGTCATCACGGATGCAACCATCCTGTAAAAAATCTTCAAACGGGACGCATTGAAATATCTTCACAAAATCATGGTTTTTGCGTGAATTTAGACAATGTATCTGAGGTAATGATGACGCATGTCAACTTAAATGACCAAACACTTGAGGGCTTTAAGCATACACGCCTGCCAATTTTCTCGGTACAACACCACCCGGAAGTGGCACCAGGCCCTCTTGATAGTCAACATATATTTGAATACTTTCATACACTTATTAAAGACCATCTGCAAAAATAGATATATAATAACAACTTAAGAAGTATCAGATGCAAGGTCGACCCAACGGTCGACCTTGTCGTTTATAATCTAATGCTCTGTATTAAAGGAAACGCTGATTAATTCCTCCGGAGGGGAAGGGCTCCGCCCCTCCACCCCGATTACGAGAGTAAGGGGGATAATCCCCTTTGGAAACCCTATAGCGTTCTATTTTCAACAAGTTGAAAATAGAACGAAGCAAGTTAAGCTTTAATGTATTGCATTAACAGATTTTTCAAAAGAATTTTTCGTAAGAAAAAT